>NZ_FNSQ01000001.1 GCF_900105205.1 Microbacterium hydrocarbonoxydans
CGCTGAACGGGTTCATCTCGACCTTCAACATCGACTGGGGATCCATGTCGGCGGCCGCCGTGCTGACGATCCTGCCGACCATGGCGATGTTCGCTCTCGCGAGCCGCTGGATCGTGCAGGGCCTCACGGCCGGAGCCGTCAAGGAGTAAGCACATCCGGAGATGACGAAGGCCGCCGCCCTCAGGGACGGCGGCCTTCGTCATGCATCCGTCAGACGCATGTCTCCGTCAGACCAGGCGGGCCTTCGGGGAGACCGAGTACGTCGCCTCGGCGTCGGTGTTGACCGTGTCGCCCAGCGCCGTGTCGATCGCGGCGAGCGTGTCGGCGTCGAGCGTCACGCCCGAGGCCTTCACCGTCTCGGCGAGCTGCTCGGGCCGCGAGGCTCCGACCAGTGCCGCCGCGACGTTCGGGTTCTGCAGGACCCAGGCGATCGCCAGCTGCGGCATCGACAGCCCGGCCTCCTCGGCGATCGGCTTGAGCCTCTGCACGGCGGTGAGGATGTCGTCCTGCAGGAAGCTCTTGATTGAAGTCGGCGCCGCTGTGCGGGTCGGTCGCGCGCGACCCTCCGGCACCGGCTGACCCGGCAGGTACTTCCCGACAGCACGCCCTGCGCCATCGGCGACCAGACGATCTGCGAGATGCCGAGGTCCTGCGACGTCGGCACGACCTTGCCCTCGATCACACGGTGGAGCATCGAGTACTGCGGCTGGTTCGAGATCAGCTGCACGCCGAGCTCCTTCGCCAGCGCGTGGCCGTCCTGCAGCTGCTCGGCAGTCCACTCCGAGACGCCGATGTAGAGGGCCTTGCCCTGGCGGACGACATCGGCGAACGCCTGGAAGGTCTCCTCCAGCGGCGTCTCGTAGTCGAAGCGGTGCGCCTGGTACAGGTCGACGTAGTCGGTGCCGAGGCGCTTCAGCGATCCGTTGATCGACTCGAGGATGTGCTTGCGGCTGAGCCCGGTGTCGTTGGGCCCCTTGGGACCGGTCGGGAAGTAGACCTTGGTGAAGATCTCGAGCCCCTCGCGGCGCTGACCCTCGAGCGCCTTGCCGAGGACGACCTCCGCCGCGGTGTTCGCGTACGTGTCGGCCGTGTCGAACGTGGTGATGCCGGCGTCGAGCGCCGCATGCACGGTCTTGACGGCCGCGTCGTCTTCGACCTGTGATGCGTGGGTGACCCAGTTGCCGTAGGTGATCTCGGAGACCTTGAGACCGCTGTTGCCGAGATAGCGATAGTTGACCATGGAACAACGCTACCGGCCGTCGACGACGTCGGGGCCTGATCGCCGTGACCGGTCTCAGCCTGCGTGGCCGCAGGGGTCTCAGACGCGCGGTTCGACCAGCTGCTCCTGCTCCTCGAGCGTCTGAGCCTGCGCGCGCTTCTCGGCGAGCTCGCGCTCCTGGGCAGCTTCCCGCTGCTCGGCGGCCTGCGCCGCCTCCTTGCGCTCGGCGCGGGTCTGCGGCTCGCCGGTTCCGGCATCCGCCTGGATGCCCTGCGACTGCACGCTCACGATCGCCGCGCGGTCTCGGAAGCCCTCGGCGGTGACCTTGTCGAGCGCGACCTGGCGACGGATCGCCGCGGCCTTCTCGTACAGCGACGGATCGCCGAAGCAGGTGAGCACCTTCACCAGCACCGGCAGCAGCTCGATCATGAAGAACAGCGCGGCGATCAGGATGTGCGCCCACAGGATCGTCGGCTCCTTCTCGCTGAGCCTGTTCAGTCCGCTGATCTGGCTCAGCAGCCCGATGGCTCCCGCGTTGCCGGAGGCCACGGACTCGGCGCGCGCGTTGTACGCCGCGAGCGCGGTGTCGTAGCTGTCGCGGGCTGCGGGCAGCTGCGACTTCGCCTCCTCGCGGTTCTGCGCCTCCGAGGTGCTCGTGTTCTCCTTCGCGGCGCTGCCGGCGTCGGCGAGCTCCTCGTTGGCGGTGCGCAGCTGGGCGGCCAGCGCGTCGTACGTCTGCTGCGCCTCGGCCAGCTGCGCCTTCGCGGCATCGGAGCTCGCGCCTTCACCGTTGACGCCGGTGCATCCGGGCACGGTTCCCGCACCCTCGCCGGTGAGCTCGCACTGATAGAGCGTGCGCGCCTGATCGATCACGGCCTGCTGATCGGTCATCTTCGCGGTCAGATCGTCGACCGTGGCCTGAGCGGCGGACTCACTCGCCGACGACGAGTCGGTGCCAGCGACGATGCCCGTCGCGGCCTGGTTCTCGAGTTCGGCCACGCGATCGGATGCCGCATCCAGCGCCTTCTTCTCCGGGCCGGTCTCGAGTGCATCCTGGTCGGCCTGCGCCTGGGTGATGTTGGTGGAGGCGACCTCACGGGCGATGTCGTTGTGGAAGATCTGCAGCACGAGGGGCTCTGCGACGACGAATCCGATGATCGCCGCCATGACGACTCGGGGGATCGCGAGGCCGATCAGCTTCCAGACGTTGCGCGTCGACGTCATCGTCGAGGTGAGGAAGCGGTCGAGGTTGAAGATGATCAGCGCCCAGACGATCGCCAGCGGCACGGCCAGCCAGATCACGGCCTGCACACCGGTGGTCAGCGCGAACAGCATCGAGATCGCCGAGACCAGGGCGGTGCCGGCGAGCACGAAGAACATCTGCACGAAGCGCGGCGTCTCGCCGGGCACACGGTCGAGGATCTCGCCGTCCGCACCGCCGAGGATCGCGAGGCGCCGGAACCCGGAACCCGGCACGCGGGGCTTCCGCTCGCGCGGCTGTCGGCGAGGCTTCGGCTCACGCCTGGGCTCCTGCTCGGCGGACGACTCTGCGGATGCGTCGGCATCCGCGTCCCGCTCGTCGTCGGACATCCGCCGCTCGTCCTGCGCACGCGGCGGAGTCAGGTCGGCGCCGGTGGGCTCGTACTCGCGCAGGAAGTCGAGGTCGTCCGTGTCAGCGTTCGGGTCGCTGTCGAGGATGATCCGACCCTGCGAATCGAACCGTCCTGGACGGTGAGCGGAATAGGGCATCCGACAATCTACGAAATGTCGCCTGTGGAAAACGTGGACGAACGCTGTGTCCTTGCCTGCTGCGGCGCTCGCGACGGCTCTCGGCGACGTTGGCGAGATCAGCGCGGGAGCATGCGCGTGAGCGCATCGGCACTCGCGGCGAGCGCGGCGTCGAGCGTGAAGTGACCGGCGGCGCACAGCGTCCCGAGACCATGCGCGAGGCCCCAGACGCCGATGACGCCGGTGTCGCCGTCGAGTCCCGCCGCGACGGATGCCTCCGACAGCAGCTCCTCGAGTTCGTCGATCAGCGGCGCCATGGTCTCGCTCGGCTCCCCCGGGATGCAAACGGTGGGGTCGTAGATGACGTCGAAGCCGTGCGGATGCTCGACCGCGTAGCGGATGTACGCACCGCCGCCCTCGATCACCGCGGCACGAGGGTCGCCCGCACCCTCGATCGCCTCGCGGACGGCAGCGACGAGGTCGGCCATGCTGCGTTCGGCGAGCACCTTCAGCAGCCCTCGCCGGTCGGAGAAGTGGTGGTACGGGGCGTTGTGGCTGACATCCGCCGCGCGGGCGACTTCGCGCAGGCTGATCTCCCCCGCGGGCTTCTCGGCGAGCAGCTGCATCGCGGCCGCTTCGAGAGCGTGGGCGAGGTCGCCGTGGTGATAGCCGGACCGAGAACTTGACACAAGCAACATTGTTGCCTATCTTGACAGTGTCCACCAGTACTTGACACTGTCAACATAGGAGTTCGAATGCCTTCCGCCCTGATCATCGACGGCCACCCGGACGCCCGCTCGCTCTCCGCAGAGCTCGCTCGTCGCTATGCCGCAGCGCACGGCGATGCCCGCATCCTCGCGCTGCGCGACCTCGACTTCGACCCGTCGCTACGCTTCGGGTATCGCGAGCGCATGGAGCTGGAGCCCGATCTGATCGACGCCAAGCAGGCACTGCGGGAGGCCGCGACCGTCGTGGTCGTGACGCCCCTCTGGTGGGGATCGGTGCCCGCAGTGCTGAAGGGGTTCTTCGATCGCGCGCTGCTCCCCCAGCAGGAATACCGCTACTCGAAGGCCGGACTCCCCGAGGGCCTTCTCACCGCGGCGAGCGGGCGCCTGTTCCTGCTGGCGGACACCCCGTGGTTCCTGACGCCCTTCACCGGGCTCCCGGCGCGGACGCACGTGGCGCGCGGGACGCTGCGATTCTGCGGCATCCGCTCGGTACGCACGACCCGGATGCTGGGCGTCAAGGACGCGAAGCCCGAGCGCATCGCCTCGTGGCTCGCTCGCGCCGGATCACTCGGTCACCGCGACGGCGTCCGTGACGCCGCTCGCGCCGGCATCAGCACCGGTATCCGCGACCGCGGCGATGAGGCCGAGCCTCAGGCCATCGCGGCGGACGCAGCCTCGTCCTCGGTCGTCGCGACGAGCTGACCGCACGCGCCGTCGATCTCCTTGCCCCGGGTGTCGCGGAGGGTCGTCGGGATGCCGGCGTCGTTGAGCCGGCGCACGAACTCGTTCTGCACCGACGGCTCGGACGAGGTCCAGATCGAACCCGGCGTCGGTTCAGCGGGATCGGGTTGACGTGCACCCAGCCGCGACCGCGCTCGTTGAGCTTCTCGGCGAGCAGATCGGCACGCCAGGCGTGGTCGTTCATGTCCTTGATCAGCGCGTACTCGATCGAGACACGGCGGCCGGTCTTCTCGTAGTAGTACCGCGCGGCGTCGAGCGCCTCGTCGACCTTCCAGCGGGAGTTCACCGGGATGAGCTCGTCGCGCAGGTGGTCGTCCGGCGCGTGCAGCGACAGCGCGAAGGTCACCGGGATGCCCTCGTCGGCGAGCTTCTTGATCGCCGGCACCAGTCCGACGGTCGAGACCGTGATGCCGCGCGCGCTCATACCGAGGCCGTCGGGCTGCGGGGCGACCATCGAGCGCACGGCGTCCATGACGCGCTTGTAGTTGGCCAGCGGCTCGCCCATCCCATGAAGACGATGTTCGAGACGCGCTCCATCGAGTGGTCGTCGGCCTTCTTGCCGCCGAGGCCGCCGTCGGCGATCAGCCGGTTGGCGCGGACGATCTGCTCGAGGATCTCGGCCGTCGACATGTTTGCGGGTCAGCCCGCCTGGCCGGTGGCGCAGAACGGGCAGTTCATGCGCATCCGGCCTGCGACGACACGCACAGCGTGATGCGCCCTGCTCACCGAGGTCCGGCGCCTGGAGACCGACCGCGGCGACACGATCAAGTTCCTCTGGCGCCTGCACGACGGTGCACTCGTGGAGTCGGTGCTCATGCGCTACCCGGGGCGCATCACGCTGTGCGTGTCGTCGCAGGCCGGATGCGGCATGAACTGCCCGTTCTGCGCCACCGGCCAGGCGGGCTGACCCGCAACATGTCGACGGCCGAGATCCTCGAGCAGATCGTCCGCGCCAACCGGCTGATCGCCGACGGCGGCCTCGGCGGCAAGAAGGCCGACGACCACTCGATGGAGCGCGTCTCGAACATCGTCTTCATGGGGATGGGCGAGCCGCTGGCCAACTACAAGCGCGTCATGGACGCCGTGCGCTCGATGGTCGCCCCGCAGCCCGACGGCCTCGGTATGAGCGCGCGCGGCATCACGGTCTCGACCGTCGGACTGGTGCCGGCGATCAAGAAGCTCGCCGACGAGGGCATCCCGGTGACCTTCGCGCTGTCGCTGCACGCGCCGGACGACCACCTGCGCGACGAGCTCATCCCGGTGAACTCCCGCTGGAAGGTCGACGAGGCGCTCGACGCCGCGCGGTACTACTACGAGAAGACCGGCCGCCGTGTCTCGATCGAGTACGCGCTGATCAAGGACATGAACGACCACGCCTGGCGTGCCGATCTGCTCGCCGAGAAGCTCAACGAGCGCGGTCGCGGCTGGGTGCACGTCAACCCGATCCCGCTGAACCCGACGCCGGGTTCGATCTGGACCTCGTCCGAGCCGTCGGTGCAGAACGAGTTCGTGCGCCGGCTCAACGACGCCGGCATCCCGACGACCCTCCGCGACACCCGGGCAAGGAGATCGACGGCGCGTGCGGTCAGCTCGTCGCGACGACCGAGGACGAGGCTGCGTCCGCCGCGATGGCCTGAGGCTCGGCCTCATCGCCGCGGTCGCGGATACCGGTGCTGATGCCGGCGCGAGCGGCGTCACGGACGCCGTCGCGGTGACCGAGTGATCCGGCGCGAGCGAGCCACGAGGCGATGCGCTCGGCTTCGCGTCCTTGACGCCCAGCATCCGGGTCGTGCGTACCGAGCGGATGCCGCAGAATCGCAGCGTCCCGCGCGCCACGTGCGTCCGCGCCGGAGCCGGTGAAGGGCGTCAGGAACCACGGGTGTCCGCCAGCAGGAACAGGCGCCCGCTCGCCGCGGTGAGAAGGCCCTCGGGGAGTCCGGCCTTCGAGTAGCGGTATTCCTGCTGGGGAGCAGCGCGCGATCGAAGAACCCCTTCAGCACTGCGGGCACCGATCCCACCAGAGGGCGTCACGACCACGACGGTCGCGGCCTCCCGCAGTGCCTGCTTGGCGTCGATCAGATCGGGCTCCAGCTCCATGCGCTCGCGATACCCGAAGCGTAGCGACGGGTCGAAGTCGAGGTCGCGCAGCGCGAGGATGCGGGCATCGCCGTGCGCTGCGGCATAGCGACGAGCGAGCTCTGCGGAGAGCGAGCGGGCGTCCGGGTGGCCGTCGATGATCAGGGCGGAAGGCATTCGAACTCCTATGTTGACAGTGTCAAGTACTGGTGGACACTGTCAAGATAGGCAACAATGTTGCTTGTGTCAAGTTCTCGGTCGGCTATCACCACGGCGACCTCGCCCACGCTCTCGAAGCGGCCGCGATGCAGCTGCTCGCCGAGAAGCCGCGGGGGAGATCAGCCTGCGCGAAGTCGCCCGCGCGGCGGATGTCAGCCACAACGCCCGTACCACCACTTCTCCGACCGGCGAGGGCTGCTGAAGGTGCTCGCCGAACGCAGCATGGCCGACCTCGTCGCTGCCGTCCGCGAGGCGATCGAGGGTGCGGCGACCCTCGTGCCGCGGTGATCGAGGGCGGCGTGCGTACATCCGCTACGCGGTCGAGCATCCGCACGGCTTCGACGTCATCTACGACCCCACCGTTTGCATCCCGGGGAGCCGAGCGAGACCATGGCGCCGCTGATCGACGAACTCGAGGAGCTGCTGTCGGAGGCATCCGTCGCGGCGGACTCGACGGCGACACCGGCGTCATCGGCGTCTGGGCCTCGCGCATGGTCTCGGGACGCTGTGCGCCGCCGGTCACTTCACGCTCGACGCCGCGCTCGCCGCGAGTGCCGATGCGCTCACGCGCATGCTCCCGCGCTGATCTCGCCAACGTCGCCGAGAGCCGTCGCGAGCGCCGCAGCAGGCAAGGACACAGCGTTCGTCCACGTTTTCCACAGGCGACATTTCGTAGATTGTCGGGATGCCCTATTCCGCTCACCGTCCAGGACGGTTCGATTCGCAGGGTCGGATCATCCTCGACAGCGACCCGAACGCTGACACGGACGACCTCGACTTCCTGCGCGAGTACGAGCCCACCGGCGCCGACCTGACTCCGCGCGTGCGCAGGACGAGCGGCGGATGTCCGACGACGAGCGGGACGCGGATGCCGACGCATCCGCAGAGTCGTCCGCCGAGCAGGAGCCCAGGCGTGAGCCGAAGCCTCGCCGACAGCCGCGCGAGCGGAAGCCCGCGTGCCGGGTTCCGGGTTCCGGCGCCTCGCGATCCTCGGCGGTGCGGACGGCGAGATCCTCGACCGTGTGCCCGGCGAGACGCCGCGCTTCGTGCAGATGTTCTTCGTGCTCGCCGGCACCGCCCTGGTCTCGGCGATCTCGATGCTGTTCGCGCTGACCACCGGTGTGCAGGCCGTGATCTGGCTGGCCGTGCCGCTGGCGATCGTCTGGGCGCTGATCATCTTCAACCTCGACCGCTTCCTCACCTCGACGATGACGTCGACGCGCAACGTCTGGAAGCTGATCGGCCTCGCGATCCCCCGAGTCGTCATGGCGGCGATCATCGGATTCGTCGTCGCAGAGCCCCTCGTGCTGCAGATCTTCCACAACGACATCGCCCGTGAGGTCGCCTCCACCAAACATCACCCAGGCGCAGGCCGACCAGGATGCACTCGAGACCGGCCCGGAGAAGAAGGCGCTGGATGCGGCATCCGATCGCGTGGCCGAACTCGAGAACCAGGCGCGACGGGCATCGTCGCTGGCACCGACTCGTCGTCGGCGAGTGAGTCCGCCGCTCAGGCCACGGTCGACGATCTGACCGCGAAGATGACCGATCAGCAGGCCGTGATCGATCAGGCGCGCACGCTCTATCAGTGCGAGCTCACCGGCGAGGGTGCGGGAACCGTGCCCGGATGCACCGGCGTCAACGGTGAAGGCGCGAGCTCCGATGCCGCGAAGGCGCAGCTGGCCGAGGCGCAGCAGACGTACGACGCGCTGGCCGCCCAGCTGCGCACCGCCAACGAGGAGCTCGCCGACGCCGGCAGCGCCGCGAAGGAGAACACGAGCACCTCGGAGCGCAGAACCGCGAGGAGGCGAAGTCGCAGCTGCCCGCAGCCCGCGACAGCTACGACACCGCGCTCGCGGCGTACAACGCGCGCGCCGAGTCCGTGGCCTCCGGCAACGCGGGAGCCATCGGGCTGCTGAGCCAGATCAGCGGACTGAACAGGCTCAGCGAGAAGGAGCCGACGATCCTGTGGGCGCACATCCTGATCGCCGCGCTGTTCTTCAATGATCGAGCTGCTGCCGGTGCTGGTGAAGGTGCTCACCTGCTTCGGCGATCCGTCGCTGTACGAGAAGGCCGCGGCGATCCGTCGCCAGGTCGCGCTCGACAAGGTCACCGCCGAGGGCTTCCGAGACCGCGCGGCGATCGTGAGCGTGCAGTCGCAGGGCATCCAGGCGGATGCCGGAACCGGCGAGCCGCAGACCCGCGCCGAGCGCAAGGAGGCGGCGCAGGCCGCCGAGCAGCGGGAAGCTGCCCAGGAGCGCGAGCTCGCCGAGAAGCGCGCGCAGGCTCAGACGCTCGAGGAGCAGGAGCAGCTGGTCGAACCGCGCGTCTGAGACCCCTGCGGCCACGCAGGCTGAGACCGGTCACGGCGATCAGGCCCCGACGTCGTCGACGGCCGGTAGCGTTGTTCCATGGTCAACTATCGCTATCTCGGCAACAGCGGTCTCAAGGTCTCCGAGATCACCTACGGCAACTGGGTCACCCACGCATCACAGGTCGAAGACGACGCGGCCGTCAAGACCGTGCATGCGGCGCTCGACGCCGGCATCACCACGTTCGACACGGCCGACACGTACGCGAACACCGCGGCGGAGGTCGTCCTCGCAAGGCGCTCGAGGTCAGCGCCGCGAGGGGCTCGAGATCTTCACCAAGGTCTACTTCCCGACCGGTCCCAAGGGGCCCAACGACACCGGGCTCAGCCGCAAGCACATCCTCGAGTCGATCAACGGATCGCTGAAGCGCCTCGGCACCGACTACGTCGACCTGTACCAGGCGCACCGCTTCGACTACGAGACGCCGCTGGAGGAGACCTTCCAGGCGTTCGCCGATGTCGTCCGCCAGGGCAAGGCCCTCTACATCGGCGTCTCGGAGTGGACTGCGAGCAGCTGCAGGACGGCCACGCGCTGGCGAAGGAGCTCGGCGTGCAGCTGATCTCGAACCAGCCGCAGTACTCGATGCTCCACCGTGTGATCGAGGGCAAGGTCGTGCCGAACGTCGCAGGACCTCGGCATCTCGCAGATCGTCTGGTCGCCGATGGCGCAGGGCGTGCTGTCGGGGAAGTACCTGCCGGGTCAGCCGGTGCCGGAGGGGTCGCGCGCGACCGACCCGCACAGCGGCGCCGACTTCATCAAGAGCTTCCTGCAGGACGACATCCTCACCGCCGTGCAGAGGCTCAAGCCGATCGCCGAGGAGGCCGGGCTGTCGATGCCGCAGCTGGCGATCGCCTGGGTCCTGCAGAACCCGAACGTCGCGGCGGCACTGGTCGGAGCCTCGCGGCCCGAGCAGCTCGCCGAGACGGTGAAGGCCTCGGCGTGACGCTCGACCCGACACGCTCGCCGCGATCGACACGGCGCTGGGCGACACGGTCAACACCGACGCCGAGGCGACGTACTCGGTCTCCCCGAAGGCCCGCCTGGTCTGACGGAGACATGCGTCTGACGGATGCATGACGAAGGCCGCCGTCCCTGAGGGGCGGCGGCCTTCGTCATCTCCGGATGTGCTTACTCCTTGACGGCTCCGGCCGTGAGGCCCTGCACGATCCAGCGGCTCGCGAGAGCGAACATCGCCATGGTCGGCAGGATCGTCAGCACGGCGGCCGCCGACATGGATCCCCAGTCGATGTTGAAGGTCGAGATGAACCCGTTCAGCGC
>NZ_FNSQ01000002.1 GCF_900105205.1 Microbacterium hydrocarbonoxydans
CGATGCAGGCGCAGCTCGCCGCGCTGAAAGACACCACCACGCAGACTGTCGCTGGTTACCAGTCGGGTGTGGCCGCGCGCGAGGCCGAAGAGCGCGCCCGTCGCGAACGCGAAGCCGCGGAAGCGGCAGCCAACGGTGGCGGCAACGGCGGCGGCGGAGGCTCTGCCGGTAGCGGCGGTTGGGTCCGGCCCACGGGGGCGCCGAAGTTCAAGCTACGGCCCGCGGACCCCGATCTGCGGTTCGCAGGGCTGCTCCTCGAGCTACCACTACGGCGCGGACATGGCCAATGGCTGCGGAGCGGCGATCTACGCCGCCAACTCCGGAACAGTGGACTACGCCGGCGCGAACGGCAACTACGGCAATTACGTCCGCATCCAACACGGCGGGGGCGTCAGCACCGGGTACGCGCACATCAAACCCAGTGGCATCCTCGTTGGCAGGGGGCAATGGGTCAATTCGGGCCAGGTCATCGCTTACGCGGGTGACACTGGACGCTCCTTCGGTTGCCATCTGCATTTCGAGGTCTACATCAATGGTGGTTACACCAACCCCGTCCGATTCATGGAAGACCGCGGCGTCTATATCTAAGGCTCCGACATGGGAGCACGAAGTGGCGCCACCCACAATGACCAGTTGGGTAGAGAGGGCTGCTCCAGTCGTCACTCGCGACATCCTTGCTAGGGATCTCAGAGAGGGAGAATGACGCTACCCATCACCGCCGTCAGCCGCGACATGATGTCGGTCCACAGCCCTGTCACCATCAGGATTCCGAGGACGATCAGCAGTATGCCTCCGCATACGTTCACCACCCGGATGTGACGACGGAGGAACTCGACCGTCTTCGCCGCCCAACCGAACCGAATGCGACCAACAGGAACGGGATGCCGAGGCCGAGCGAATACGCGAGGCCGAGGAAGCCGGCACGGACAGGGTCGCCAGCATTGAACGAAAGCGCGATGATCGCGGCAAGCGTCGGACCCATGCACGGTGCCCAGCCGATACCAAGTGCCACTCCAAGTAGCGGCGCCCCTGCGATTCCGGCCCGGGAGCCGACGTGGAAGCGGACCTCCCGCTGGGCGAAATTGAACAACCCGAGAAAGACGAGCCCCATCAGGATGATGACGACTCCGAGGATGCGTGTGACCAGGTCGCCCCAGCGTAGGAAGAACACGCCGGCCGTGCCGCCCAGCGCGGTGATGAGAACGAAGACGACGCTGAAGCCGAGGATGAACAGCGGTACGCCGACTACGAGCTGACGGCGCTGGGGCGCGACTGCGTTCGTCGCGCGACCCTTCGAGTCCGGCGCGACCACCCCGCCAAGGAAGCCGAGGTAGCCGGGGACCAGCGGGAGCACGCAGGGCGACAAGAACGACACGAGGCCAGCGAGCATCGCGACGGGGACTGCGAGCCAGAGCGCACCGGACCCGATGATGGTGTCGGCGTTCACGGTGTCTCCGCCAGAGCGTCCTTGACGAGCGTCGAGAGGATCGAGGTGCCGTCGATGGGTCCGATGATGCGGGCGGCGACACGGCCCTGCCTGTCGAGCACGAGAGTCGTCGGTGTCGCCTGGATCGGCACGACCTCGGAGAAAGCGAGTTTCGCCTCGGCCGTGTTCACGTCGATCAGGCTCGGGTAGGTGATGCCGAACTCGTGAGAGAAAGCCTGGGCAGTGTCGGCCTGGTCGCGGGTATTGATGCCGATGAAAGCTACATCCTCGCCGCCGTATTCTTGCCAGACGCTTTCGAGATCCTTCGCCTCGATGCGGCACGGCGCGCACCCGGCGTACCAGAAGTTCACCACCGTGACCTTGCCGGCGTTGTCTGCGCTGTCGAAATCATCACCAGTTTCAGTGATGCCGCTGAAGTCGACCGGTTCGCTCCGCTCGTCGATCGGGATCTCGACGATCGCGCCGCCAGCGGCCACATACCCGGTGTTCTCACCCTTGAGGAAGGAATCGCTGACCGGATCCGGCGCACACCCGCTCAGACCGATGGCGAACACCGCGCGAGCATGGCTCCGATCGCACCACGAATGGTGCGAAAGCGAGGATTTCGAGGCACATCTCGCACTCTACGCAGATCCCCTATGCGTCCGCCGAACCGGGCCACCGTCCTGCGGGCCTCTTACCGCTTCCGACGTCCGCCAGGGCAAGTCGCCGCGTCGGCAACTTCGGTCTGCTGACACACAGAGCACCTCCGGGAGGATGACGTGTCAGCTGAAGGCCAACTGCGTCATTCCAACGCAATTCCGACGACGACCGCCTGCACACCGTCTCAGCGTTGCAGATTGCTCGGCGGTGGCATCAGTGTTCTCGTTCGGTCGTTGCCGGACATCAGATCGAACTCTAATCCGAGCCATACCGGTGTGTCGGGAGCCAGGCAAAGCCGACCCGGCGGATCCTGGGCGCAGGCGACAACGATGTGCCTACTCAGGTACTCCGCCTTCCTTGGAGTGGTGATGAAGCCAGCTGAGATTGCACGGTTGATCGCACGGCGACGATTCTCGAAGGGCTCGGAGCTGCACTGGGTGCCGCGCGATCATCGTTCCGCATCCGGCTACGCGGATAGCGTCTCGTTCGCACCGGTCAACCGAAGTCTCGGCCGTTTGGATTGGTCGGTCATCGACCCGATGAAGGTTCGAGTATCGAAGGGCGCAAGCCACTTTTTCACGGGGTCTGAGTACTTCTGGAGTCGCACCCGTAGCCACGTATGGTGTGAGTCTCAGTTCGAGCGCGACGAGTTGATGTGGCTCGATTTCGGCGGCAAGTAGCAAAGGTGTGGTCGCAGCCATTTGGCGTGGTGTTCGGCGTTCGCTCGCCGATGGCGGGTCACTGGCACGTGCCGGATTTCCTATTGCAGATGTCGGACGACTCCTACGCCGTTCGAGACGTGAGGCCAAAGGAACGCATCGACAAGTCTGCGCAACTGCAGTTCGATGAAACCGCGGTTGTGTCGGCAACGCTCGGCTGGCACTATCAGGTACTTTCCGGCCACAGCATCCATGCGACCCGCGTGGTCGAATGGTTGTCGGCGTCGCGTCATGACCGTTGCAGGCCGCCTGCTGACGTCGAGGACAGGATCCTCGACGCGGCAACTGACAGCAAGACTCGCCGGGAGTTGTGCGAGCTGGCATCACCAGATTGCCCACCTCTTGCCTGCGCATGGGTTGACAAACCTCGCCTGGCGCAGACTTCTCGCGCTCGATCTGTCTGCGGTCTTCAATAGCAACGCGCTACTGACTACCGCACGTCGGGAGAGAACGGATGCGATCAGTGTCTGACGAGAGCAAGCTGAAACTCGGGGACTCTTTCGACATTGACGGCGAGATCTGGGTCTGGGCCCACATCATCCCCGGCCTAGAGGTGAAGCTCCGGTCCGAGAACGCACCCGATCGACACCTCATCATGTCCGTAGACGAGTTCCTGCGCCATGCCGGCACGGCTCAACGCGAGCGCGCGGTATCGCTTCGTCCGGACGGGGACGCGTGGCCGACCAACGTGTGCGATATGGAGGCCCATCTCCTTGAGGCGTTCACCGGGAGACCAATGGATCCGTTGGCTTCCACTCTCGGGCGCAGTATGACCCTGCGCTGACGACTCAGAACGCACGCGTTGACGCGAAGCTGCTGGAGTTGAAAGGCACGTCACTGGGGCGAGCGCGCAGTACCTTTCACCTCCTATGGAAGACCTACCAGCAAGACGGTGCAGCGGGGCTGAATGCCCGCATGCACCGGAAGGGCGAGCAGCGACTCGCCATCAGCCGGGCAGATCCGCGGCTGGTGACGATCATCGATCGATTCCTCGATCGCCAGACGGACAAGGCCACGAGTAGCAAAAAGCGTTGCGCTGTCTTGGTGAGGCGAGCGCTCGAGACAACCTACCCGGGCGACCCCATTTGTGAGATCAAGGCTCGCACCCTCCAGGGCTACATCAACGAGCGGGCTGCAGGCCGTTACAGCTTCGACAAAGCGACCACCCGGAGAAACACCGACAACAGCCCAAAGCGTCAGTACCACTCCGGAGCTGCCTATCAACTTGGAGAGCGATGCGAGATCGATTCAACGGACCTCGACGTTCTCGTTTGGGATGAGACCAGTGAGTTCCGTCCGAAACTCACCGTGCTTCTCGACGTCGCCAGCCGAGTGCCGCTCGCTTGGGCGATCCACGCGGATAGCCCTGGCGGATTCGATCATGCGCTCCTGCTCGCCCGAGCCATCATCGGGCGCAAAGCCGTGCCTGGTTCGGGCGCTGCCACTCTCTCGGGGTCAGCCGCCTTGCCTTCCGCGCTGATGAAGCAGGTGAACCCCTACCTCAGCGACGAGTCTCTGGCTCTCCCATGGATCTTTCCGCGATCAATCACCATCGACGGCGGAGCTGATTTTCGGTCCCGCACGTTCAGAGATGCCTGCCGTGCGTACGGAATCCACAGGGAGCTCGCGCCCTCCGGAACGCCGACGGTGAAGCCACATGTTGAACGCAACTTCGGCACCCTCTCATCAGATTTCGCCGCATGGTTGGCCGGTTTCGTGGGGAACTCCGTGGCGCATCGAGGCGCCCGCGACAACCCCACGCTCACCTTGGACTCGCTCCGGCTCATCCTGGACAGTTGGATATCCAACATCTACCTGAACAAACCGCACCAGGGCCTGAAGTCGACGAGCTCCCCGGACGGATCTTCACCCCGAATCAGATGTACACCGAACTCTTCAGCGTCGGGCCTGGCGTCCCAGTGCCTTTCGGAGTCGAGGAGTACCTCGCCCTGTTGCCGACCGAACGTCGCATGATCGGTCGTGCAGGGATCGATCTCCACAATCGCCGCTACGACTCGCCCGACCTGGAGGACCTCCGCAGTCGCTCCCTCACGGGCGCTGAACCGGGATCCGCGAGAGCGAGGAAGTTCCCGTGAGCTTCGACCCCTACAACGCGAATGCCGTCTGGGTACGTCACCCGGAAACCGGCTTGTGGATCGAGTGTTGGGACGTCGCTCTGCGAGAGAAGACGGCACCGATGGTCGCCGAGATCGACATGAAACTCCTTACCCGATACCCCGACGCCGCTATCGACGATCCCGATCGCCGCCGGGAGTGGATCGATCATGTCGAAAGCCGCGAGCGAGGAGACAAGCGCAAGCGCACCCAACACAAGCGAGAGCAACAGCGCCTCAAGGTCGAAGCTCAACGCGAGTCAGGCCCCTCGACAACGACACCGAATAAACGAATGAGAAAGTATGGTCCTTCATGGACAAGCTGCTTGAGCGAGATGTATGTCGGGGACGTCCAATCGATGGTGCTGATGTCGACGGGTTTGGCCCATTGCCGTAATGGGATCGGTGTCGTTGTCGAGGGGCCTGACTCGCGTTGAGCTTCGACCTTGAGGCGCTGTTGCTCTCGCTTGTGTTGGGTGCGCTTGCGCTTGTCTCCTCGCTCGCGGCTTTCGACATGATCGATCCACTCCCGGCGGCGATCGGGATCGTCGATAGCGGCGTCGGGGTATCGGGTAAGGAGTTTCATGTCGATCTCGGCGACCATCGGTGCCGTCTTCTCTCGCAGAGCGACGTCCCAACACTCGATCCACAAGCCGGTTTCCGGGTGACGTACCCAGACGGCATTCGCGTTGTAGGGGTCGAAGCTCACCGGGAACTTCCTCGCTCTCGCGGATCCCGGTTCAGCGCCCGTGAGGGAGCGACTGCGGAGGTCCTCCAGGTCGGGCGAGTCGTAGCGGCGATTGTGGAGATCGATCCCTGCACGACCGATCATGCGACGTTCGGTCGGCAACAGGGCGAGGTACTCCTCGACTCCGAAAGGCACTGGGACGCCAGGCCCGACGCTGAAGAGTTCGGTGTACATCTGATTCGGGTGAAGATCCGTCCGGGGGAGCTCGTCGACTTCAGGCCCTGGTGCGGTTTGTTCAGGTAGATGTTGGATATCCAACTGTCCAGGATGAGCCGGAGCGAGTCCAAGGTGAGCGTGGGGTTGTCGCGGGCGCCTCGATGCGCCACGGAGTTCCCCACGAAACCGGCCAACCATGCGGCGAAATCTGATGAGAGGGTGCCGAAGTTGCGTTCAACATGTGGCTTCACCGTCGGCGTTCCGGAGGGCGCGAGCTCCCTGTGGATTCCGTACGCACGGCAGGCATCTCTGAACGTGCGGGACCGAAAATCAGCTCCGCCGTCGATGGTGATTGATCGCGGAAAGATCCATGGGAGAGCCAGAGACTCGTCGCTGAGGTAGGGGTTCACCTGCTTCATCAGCGCGGAAGGCAAGGCGGCTGACCCCGAGAGAGTGGCAGCGCCCGAACCAGGCACGGCTTTGCGCCCGATGATGGCTCGGGCGAGCAGGAGCGCATGATCGAATCCGCCAGGGCTATCCGCGTGGATCGCCCAAGCGAGCGGCACTCGGCTGGCGACGTCGAGAAGCACGGTGAGTTTCGGACGGAACTCACTGGTCTCATCCCAAACGAGAACGTCGAGGTCCGTTGAATCGATCTCGCATCGCTCTCCAAGTTGATAGGCAGCTCCGGAGTGGTACTGACGCTTTGGGCTGTTGTCGGTGTTTCTCCGGGTGGTCGCTTTGTCGAAGCTGTAACGGCCTGCAGCCCGCTCGTTGATGTAGCCCTGGAGGGTGCGAGCCTTGATCTCACAAATGGGGTCGCCCGGGTAGGTTGTCTCGAGCGCTCGCCTCACCAAGACAGCGCAACGCTTTTTGCTACTCGTGGCCTTGTCCGTCTGGCGATCGAGGAATCGATCGATGATCGTCACCAGCCGCGGATCTGCCCGGCTGATGGCGAGTCGCTGCTCGCCCTTCCGGTGCATGCGGGCATTCAGCCCCGCTGCACCGTCTTGCTGGTAGGTCTTCCATAGGAGGTGAAAGGTACTGCGCGCTCGCCCCAGTGACGTGCCTTTCAACTCCAGCAGCTTCGCGTCAACGCGTGCGTTCTGAGTCGTCAGCGCAGGGTCATACTGCGCCCGAGGAGTGGAAGCCAACGGATCCATTGGTCTCCCGGTGAACGCCTCAAGGAGATGGGCCTCCATATCGCACACGTTGGTCGGCCACGCGTCCCGTCCGGACGAAGCGATACCGCGCGCTCGCGTTGAGCCGTGCCGGCATGGCGCAGGAACTCGTCTACGGACATGATGAGGTGTCGATCGGGTGCGTTCTCGGACCGGAGCTTCACCTCTAGGCCGGGGATGATGTGGGCCCAGACCCAGATCTCGCCGTCAATGTCGAAAGAGTCCCCGAGTTTCAGCTTGCTCTCGTCAGACACTGATCGCATCCGTTCTCTCCCGACGTGCGGTAGTCAGTAGCGCGTTGCTATTGAAGACCGCAGACAGATCGAGCGCGAGAAGTCTGCGCCAGGCGAGGTTGTCAACCCATGCGCAGGCAAGAGGTGGGCAATCTGGTGATGCCAGCTCGCACAACTCCCGGCGAGTCTTGCTGTCAGTTGCCGCGTCGAGGATCCTGTCCTCGACGTCAGCAGGCGGCCTGCAACGGTCATGACGCGACGCCGACAACCATTCGACCACGCGGGTCGCATGGATGCTGTGGCCGGAAAGTACCTGATAGTGCCAGCCGAGCGTTGCCGACACAACCGCGGTTTCATCGAACTGCAGTTGCGCAGACTTGTCGATGCGTTCCTTTGGCCTCACGTCTCGAACGGCGTAGGAGTCGTCCGACATCTGCAATAGGAAATCCGGCACGTGCCAGTGACCCGCCATCGGCGAGCGAACGCCGAACACCACGCAAATGGCTGCGACCACACCTTTGCTACTTGCCCGCCGAAATCGAGCCACATCAACTCGTCGCGCTCGAACTGAGACTCACACCATACGTGGCTACGGGTGCGACTCCAGAAGTACTCAGACCCCGTGAAAAAGTGGCTTGCGCCCTTCGATACTCGAACCTTCATCGGGTCGATGACCGACCAATCCAAACGGCCGAGACTTCGGTTGACCGGTGCGAACGAGACGCTATCCGCGTAGCCGGATGCGGAACGATGATCGCGCGGCACCCAGTGCAGCTCCGAGCCCTTCGAGAATCGTCGCCGTGCGATCAACCGTGCAATCTCAGCTGGCTTCATCACCACTCCAAGGAAGGCGGAGTACCTGAGTAGGCACATCGTTGTCGCCTGCGCCCAGGATCCGCCGGGTCGGCTTTGCCTGGCTCCCGACACACCGGTATGGCTCGGATTAGAGTTCGATCTGATGTCCGGCAACGACCGAACGAGAACACTGATGCCACCGCCGAGCAATCTGCAACGCTGAGACGGTGTGCAGGCGGTCGTCGTCGGAATTGCGTTGGAATGACGCAGTTGGCCTTCAGCTGACACGTCATCCTCCCGGAGGTGCTCTGTGTGTCAGCAGACCGAAGTTGCCGACGCGGCGACTTGCCCTGGCGGACGTCGGAAGCGGTAAGAGGCCCGCAGGACGGTGGCCCGGTTCGGCGGACGCATAGGGGATCTGCGTAGAGTGCGAGATGTGCCTCGAAATCCTCGCTTTCGCACCATTCGTGGTGCGATCGGAGCCATGCTCGCCGCGGTGTTCGCCATCGGTCTGAGCGGGTGTGCGCCGGATCCGGTCAGCGATTCCTTCCTCAAGGGTGAGAACACCGGGTATGTGGCCGCTGGCGGCGCGATCGTCGAGATCCCGATCGACGAGCGGAGCGAACCGGTCGACTTCAGCGGCATCACTGAAACTGGTGATGATTTCGACAGCGCAGACAACGCCGGCAAGGTCACGGTGGTGAACTTCTGGTACGCCGGGTGCGCGCCGTGCCGCATCGAGGCGAAGGATCTCGAAAGCGTCTGGCAAGAATACGGCGGCGAGGATGTAGCTTTCATCGGCATCAATACCCGCGACCAGGCCGACACTGCCCAGGCTTTCTCTCACGAGTTCGGCATCACCTACCCGAGCCTGATCGACGTGAACACGGCCGAGGCGAAACTCGCTTTCTCCGAGGTCGTGCCGATCCAGGCGACACCGACGACTCTCGTGCTCGACAGGCAGGGCCGTGTCGCCGCCCGCATCATCGGACCCATCGACGGCACCTCGATCCTCTCGACGCTCGTCAAGGACGCTCTGGCGGAGACACCGTGAACGCCGACACCATCATCGGGTCCGGTGCGCTCTGGCTCGCAGTCCCCGTCGCGATGCTCGCTGGCCTCGTGTCGTTCTTGTCGCCCTGCGTGCTCCCGTGGTCCCCGGCTACCTCGGCTTCCTTGGCGGGGTGGTCGCGCCGGACTCGAAGGTCGCGCGACGAACGCAGTCGCGCCCCAGCGCCGTCAGCTCGTAGTCGGCGTACCGCTGTTCATCCTCGGCTTCAGCGTCGTCTTCGTTCTCATCACCGCGCTGGGCGGCACGGCCGGCGTTCTTCCTACGCTGGGGCGACCTGGTCACACGCATCCTCGGAGTCGTCATCATCCTGATGGGCTCGTCTTTCTCGGGTTGTTCAATTTCGCCCAGCGGGAGGTCCGCTTCCACGTCGGCTCCCGGGCCGGAATCGCAGGGGCGCCGCTACTTGGAGTGGCACTTGGTATCGGCTGGGCACCGTGCATGGGTCCGACGCTTGCCGCGATCATCGCGCTTTCGTTCAATGCTGGCGACCCTGTCCGTGCCGGCTTCCTCGGCCTCGCGTATTCGCTCGGCCTCGGCATCCCGTTCCTGTTGGTCGCATTCGGTTCGGTTGGGCGGCGAAGACGGTCGAGTTCCTCCGTCGTCACATCCGGTGGTGAACGTATGCGGAGGCATACTGCTGATCGTCCTCGGAATCCTGATGGTGACAGGGCTGTGGACCGACATCATGTCGCGGCTGACGGCGGTGATGGGTAGCGTCATTCTCCCTCTCTGAGATCCCTAGCAAGGATGTCGCGAGTGACGACTGGAGCAGCCCTCTCTACCCAACTGGTCATTGTGGTGGGCGCCACTTCGTGCTCCCATGTCGGAGCCTTAGATATAGACGCCGCGGTCTTCCATGAATCGGACGGGGTTGGTGTAACCACCATTGATGTAGACCTCGAAATGCAGATGGCAACCGAAGGAGCGTCCAGTGTCACCCGCGTAAGCGATGACCTGGCCCGAATTGACCCATTGCCCCTGCCAACGAGGATGCCACTGGGTTTGATGTGCGCGTACCCGGTGCTGACGCCCCCGCCGTGTTGGATGCGGACGTAATTGCCGTAGTTGCCGTTCGCGCCGGCGTAGTCCACTGTTCCGGAGTTGGCGGCGTAGATCGCCGCTCCGCAGCCATTGGCCATGTCCGCGCCGTAGTGGTAGCTCGAGGAGCAGCCCTGCGAACCGCAGATCGGGGTCCGCGGGCCGTAGCTTGAACTTCGGC
>NZ_FNSQ01000003.1 GCF_900105205.1 Microbacterium hydrocarbonoxydans
CATGTCGAGGCGGTGTAGTCGTCCTCGAAGTCGGCGAAGCCGTACTGCGACAGGTCGACGAAGCGTCGTCAGGGCGAACTGCGGAAGGCGTAGTACTCGACTGCACGACGTCGGGTGCGCCGGAGCCGGCCTTGATGGCGTTCTGCAGTTTGGTGTACTCCTCGTTGTTGGTGCCGCGTTGACCACGTTCACCTTCACGTTCGGTACTCCTTCTCGAAGGCCTCGACCTGGCCTCGGCGGAGGGGGTCCAGGACCAGTACGTGATCTCGCCGCCCTTCTCCAGAGCGGCCTCGATCGAGTCGAACGATCCGTCGCCGGCAGCGCCGCGCCGGAGCCGGTGTCTCCGGTGCTGCAGCCGGCCAGCGCCAGTGCTGCCACGGTTCGGCCGCGAGCACCGTGAGGGTGCGCCGTGCGGCGGGTGAGGGAAGGTGCTTCATTGCTGTGTCCTTTCGGGGTGCGGTCCAGCGTCGGACCGACGGGCGGTGCGGAGGGGGATGCCGGGAACTACTGCTTGACGCTTCCGGCGGTGAGACCTGACTGCCAGAACCTCTGCAGCAGCAGGAAGGCGATGACGATCGGGATGATGGTGAGCAGCGACCCCATGATCACGAGGTTGTAGATCGGCTGCGATCCCGCGCCGATCGCCTGCGCGCTCCACTGGTTGAGCCCCACGGTGAGCGGGTACCAGTCGGGGTCGGACAGCATGATCAGCGGCAGGAAGTAGTTGTTCCAGGTGGCGACCACGGTGAACAGGGTGACCGTCACGATGCCGGGGGCGAGCAGCCGCATCGAGATCGTGAAGAACGTGCGGAACTCGCCGGCTCCGTCGATGCGTGCGGCCTCCAGCAGCTCGGTCGGCACGGACTCCGAGGCGAACACCCAGATCAGGTACAGACCGAACGGGCTGATCAGCGACGGGATGATCACGGCCCAGGGTGTATTGGTCAGCCCCAGCTCGCTGAAGAGCAGGAAGGTCGGCACGGCGAGCGCGGTGCGGGCACGGCCACCGCGCCGAGGACGACGGCGAACACCGCGCGGCGCCCGGGGAAGCGGTACTTCGCCAGGCCGTAGCCGGCCATCGTCGCCAGCAGTGTCGCGCCGCCGGCGCCCACCACCACGTAGAGCAGCGTGTTGCCGAGCCAGCGCAGGAAGATGCCGTCCTGGTACGAGAAGGTCTCGACGAGGTTGTCGATGAACGCGAAGTCGTCCGAGAACCAGAGACCGAAGGAGCTGAACAGGCCCGACTGGGTCTTGGTCGAGCTGAACAGCAGCCAGACCAGCGGCACGAGCGTGTACAGCGCGTACACGACCATCACGATCAGCAGGATCTTGGACTTGCGCGGATTCATCGGGTCGTGGCGCTTCTGCGAGGGGCGGGCGAGGGGAGTGCCATGTCAGCGCACCTCCGACTTCGAGCCGCGCAGTTGCACGACGTAGGCGATCACCGCGGTGATGACGCCCATGATGATGGCGATCGTGGCGGCGTAGTTGAACTGCTGACCTGCGAACGACAGGTTGTAGGCGTACATGTTCGGCGTGAAGTACGTCGTGATCACGTTCGGGGCCAGCGGGCGCAGGATGTTGGGCTCGTTGAAGAGCTGGAAGCTGCCGATGATCGAGAAGATCGTGGCGATCACGAGGGCACCGCGCACCGAGGGATCTTGATCGAGAAGATCGTGCGCCAGCCCCGGCGCCGTCGAGCGACGCCGCCTCGTACATGTCGGTGGGGATCGTCTTCAGCGAGGAGTAGAAGATCAGCATGTTGTAGCCGACGAACTGCCAGGTCACGATGTTGCCGATCGAGACGAGGATCCACTCGCGGCGAACGGGGTGATGAGGTCGCTGCCGAGGAAGTCGTTGAAGTTCGAGGTGAGACCGAACTGGTCGCCGTAGATGTATCCCCACATGAGCACCGCGACGACCGCGGGCACCGCGTACGGCAGGAAGATGAGGATCCGGAAGAAGGATGCTCCGCGCAGCCGGGCGCTGTCCAGCGCGAGCGCCGCGGCGAGGGCGAGGGCGAGCATGATCGGCACCTGGACGACGAGGAAGAGCACGACGCGGCCGAACGCCTCCCAGAACTGCGGGTCGGTGAGCGCGCGGACGTAGTTGTCGAACCCGACGAACGCGGTGCCGCCGATCAGCTTCTCCTGGAAGAAGCTGAGGTAGAGCGCGTAGGCGAGCGGTGTCAGGAACACCAGCGCGAAGACGACCATGAACGGGCCGACGAAGGCCCATCCTCTCCAGTCGCGCTTCTCGTGCCGGCGGATGCCGTGGTCCGCCAGGGCGGTGGAATCTTGAGTCGTCATCGACGAGAACCTTCTTAGAGATCGAGCGCTCACGGCGCCGTGTGTCAACGTCAACATATTCGATGCGCTGCTAGTGTGTCAACGTCAACACATGAATGGATGATTGATCGTGACTTCGGAACAGCCGGCAGAGCCGCCGCAGCGACGGCGTGACCCCTCGATGGAGGACGTCGCCCGCGAGGCCGGCGTCTCCGGGCAGACCGTCTCGCGGGTCGTGAACGCGCGGGGCTATGTCGGAGCGGCGACCAGAGAGCGCGTCGAGGTCGCCATGCAGCGTCTCGGCTACCGGCCGAACAGCGCGGCGCGAGCACTGCGCTCCGGGCGCTTCCGTGCGATCGGCGTCATCATGTTCTCCTTCAGCTCCTACGGCAACCAGCGCACGCTCGACGCGATCGCCGTGCGCGCCTCGCAGATGGGCTACGCCCTCACGCTCATCCCGGTCGAGTCGAGCGCCCGCGACACCGTCGCCGGGGCGTTCCGGCGACTCGAGGAGCATGCGGTCGACGGCATCATCATCGTGATCGAGGCGCATCAGCTCGACGAGGCCGAGGTCGAGATCCCCGACGGATTGCCCGTCGTGCTGGTCGACTCGAACCGCGGCGCGGCGCATCCGTTCGTCGACACGGATCAGGCCCAGGGAGCGCGACTCGCGACCGAGCATCTGCTCGACCTCGGACACGAGACGGTCTGGCACGTCGCGGGACCTGCGAAGTCGTACTCCGCCGAGCGACGACGCGAGTCGTGGCGGCTGACGCTCGAGTCGCGCGGACTCGCCGCACCCGAGCCGCTGCAGGGGGACTGGTCCGCCGAGTCCGGATACCGTGCGGGTCTCCGCCTCCGCGAGGACGACAGCGTGACCGCGGTGTTCGCCGCCAACGATCAGATGGCGATCGGGGTGGTGCGGGCCTTCCGCGAGGCTGGGAAGGACATCCCCGGGGACGTCAGCGTGGTCGGGTTCGACGGACTGCCGGATGCCGCGCAGCTGTGGCCGCCGCTGACCACGGTGCAGCAGCATCCCGAGCGGGTCGGAGCCCTGGCGGTCGATGTGCTGCTGTAGAGCTCGACGGCGGCGAGCGCGGTCAGACTCCGCTCGTGGGCACCGAGCTCATCGTGCGCGAGAGCACGGCGGCGCCGCGAGACGCCCGCTGACGGCGAGATGCGGGATCAGTCGCGGAGAGGGACCTCGTCGGTGTCCGTTCGCCGTCGCACCATGGACTCCGCCGGGATCCCTCGCGAGAACAGTATGGACAGCAGGCTGATGAGGATCAGACCGACGAAGGCGACCCGCAGCGAGGAGAGCTGCGACTCGCGGTAGATCTCTGCGAGCTCATCGGATTCCTCGTCCGTGAGGCCGGCTTCTGCCCCGAGCTGAGCGACATCCGCCGCGGGGATGACCGTGACGCCGCGGTCGGTCGCCGCACTGACGGTGGCCTGGACCTCGCTGGGCAGCTCGCTGACGGCCACCCCGAGGCGAAGGACGTCGAGAGAGCTCCGATCAGGATCGACCCGATGAGCGCCGTGCCGAGTGACGACCCCAGGTTCTGGAAGACGCCCTGCAGACCGCCAGCCTCACTCGTGTCCTTCTCCTTCACGCTCGACATGTTCACGTTGCCGAGCTGGGAGGCCAGAAGGCGAGGGCGCTGCCGGCGAAGAACATGCCGATCCGAAGAGCACGCTGCGAAGGTCCTCGGTGACGGCGCCCAGCAGGAGGATGGCGCTGAGGACGAGGATCCCCTGTCCGACGCGCACGATGCGGCGCGGCGACCACTTCCGGGACAGCGCGGTCCCGACGATCGAGAACAGGATCAGGGCGACCGACAGCGGGAAGATCCTGATACCCGTCTCGAGAGCATCGAATCCCAGAGTCATCTGCAGGTACACCGGCACCATGAAGAAGAGACCGGCTGTCACGGCGTACTGCGCTCCGAGCACAGCGAGTCGCTGCGCAGCGTCTTGATCGCGAAGAGGTCGGGCTGCATCAGAGGCGGTCGACCATCGCGCAGCAGCCGACGCTGCCACCCGATGAACAGCGTGATCAGGATGACGCCGAGTGCGATGCACCAGGTCGTCAGCGAGACGCCGAGCGGCGCTATCGGGACCCCGCCGATCTCCGGCGTGTTCAGGGGGACCACCCACCCCCAGGTCTTGCTCTGCAGCATGCCGAAGACGATCAGCACGAGGCCGGCCGACGACAGCAGGACGCTGCCGCTATCGAGTCGGATGTGCTGTCGCGGCGTCGAATCCGTGATGACTCTCGCGCAGAGCACGACCAGCAGCATGATCACGACCTCGGCGACGAAGACGAAGCGCCAGCTGGAGTAGGTCGTCACCGCACCGCCGATCAGCGGCCCCGCGGCGACCGCGGCACCGGAGACCGCGCCGATCACCGCGAACGCGGTGACGCGCTCGCGACCGCGGTAGTTGTCGGCGACGAGTGCGGCGATCGCGGGGATGACGAGCACGGCGCCCAACCCTTCGATGATCGACCATCCGAGGAACAGGAACCCCACCGTCGGGCTCAGCGCGGTGATCAACGACCCCGCGGCGTAGATGCACGAGCCGATCACGAAGGCGCGGCGGCGACCCCAGACGTCGCCGAGCTTCGCGCCGAAGAGCATGAACGCGGCATGGTCAAGGTGAAGAAGGTGATCGCGGCCTGCATCGCGGTGACCGACGTGTCGAGCTCGACCACGACGGTGGAGATCGACACGTTCATGACCGTGCCGTCGAGCACCATCACGAACTGGCGCGGCGCCGCAGGACAGGCGACGACCCGCCGCCCACATCTCGTCCGACGACACCGCGCTGCGGCCCGCGAGGGGCTGTCCGGGATCGCGACGCGCGCTGATGCGACGCCGCGAGCCGTGTCGGGTCGTGCAGAGCAAGAGAGCCTCGTCCGGCCGCTCCCTCGGCGCCGCGCAGTTCGTGACTGGTGCCGACGGCACGGCTCGATGCCAACGATGTCGATCTCCACCGTCGTCGGTCGAGCTCCGACACCGTCGGTCACCGCGATGCAGGCCGAGCGATCACCTTCTATCACCTTGCCATGCGCCGCGTTCACGCTCTCGGCGCGCGCTCGCCGACGTTCTGGGCGTCGCCGCCGCGCCAGTTCGTGATTCGCGGCTCGTGCATATCTACGCCGCGGCGCGTCGCCTTCGATCACGCGCGCTGCAGCCCCGATCGGTGGGGTTCTACGCTGCTTCCTCGGACCTGGCGCTCGTCGATGCATCGAAGGGTTGGGCGCCGTGCTCGTCATCCCCGCGATCGCCGCACTCGTCGCCGACAACTACCGCGGTCGCGAGCGCGTCACCGCGTTCGCGGTGATCGGCGCGGTCTCCGGTGCCGCGGTCGCCGCGGGCCGCTGATCGGCGGTGCGGTGACGACCTACTCCAGCTGGCGCTTCGTCTTCGTCGCCGAGGTCGTGATCATGCTGCTGGTCGTGCTCTGCGCGAGAGTCATCACGGATTCGACGCCGCGACAGCACATCCGACTCGATAGCGGCAGCGTCCTGCTGTCGTCGGCCGGCCTCGTGCTGATCGTCTTCGGCATGCTGCAGAGCAAGACCTGGGGGTGGGTGGTCCCCCTGAACACGCCGGAGATCGGCGGGGTCCCGATAGCGCCGCTCGGCGTCTCGCTGACGACCTGGTGCATCGCACTCGGCGTCATCCTGATCACGCTGTTCATCGGGTGGCAGCGTCGGCTGCTGCGCGATGGTCGACCGCCTCTGATGCAGCCCGACCTCTTCGCGATCAAGACGCTGCGCAGCGGACTCGCTGTGCTCGGAGCGCAGTACGCCGTGACAGCCGGTCTCTTCTTCATGGTGCCGGTGTACCTGCAGATGACTCTGGGATTCGATGCTCTCGAGACGGGTATCAGGATCTTCCCGCTGTCGGTCGCCCTGATCCTGTTCTCGATCGTCGGGACCGCGCTGTCCCGGAAGTGGTCGCCGCGCCGCATCGTGCGCGTCGGACAGGGGATCCTCGTCCTCAGCGCCATCCTCCTGCTGGGCGCCGTCACCGAGGACCTTCGCAGCGTGCTCTTCGGGATCGGCATGTTCTTCGCCGGCAGCGCCCTCGGCCTTCTGGCCTCCCAGCTCGGCAACGTGAACATGTCGAGCGTGAAGGAGAAGGACACGAGTGAGGCTGGCGGTCTGCAGGGCGTCTTCCAGAACCTGGGGTCGTCACTCGGCACGGCGCTCATCGGGTCGATCCTGATCGGAGCTCTCTCGACGTCCTTCGCCTCGGGGGTGGCCGTCAGCGAGCTGCCCAGCGAGGTCCAGGCCACCGTCAGTGCGGCGACCGACCGCGGCGTCACGGTCATCCCCGCGGCGGATGTCGCTCAGCTCGGGCAGAAGCCGGCCTCACGGACGAGGAATCCGATGAGCTCGCAGAGATCTACCGCGAGTCGCAGCTCTCCTCGCTGCGGGTCGCCTTCGTCGGTCTGATCCTCATCAGCCTGCTGTCCATACTGTCTCGCGAGGGATCCCGGCGGAGTCCATGGTGCGACGGCGAACGGACACCGACGAGGTCCCTCTCCGCGACTGATCCCGCATCTCGCCGTCAGCGGGCGTCTCGCGGCGCCGCCGTGCTCTCGCGCACGATGAGCTCGGTGCCCACGAGCGGAGTCTGACCGCGCTCGCCGCCGTCGAGCTCTACCAGCAGCACATCGACCGCCAGGGCTCCGACCCGCTCGGGATGCTGCTGCACCGTGGTCAGCGGCGGCCACAGCTGCGCGGCATCCGGCAGTCCGTCGAACCCGACCACGCTGACGTCCCCGGGATGTCCTTCCCAGCCTCGCGGAAGGCCCGCACCACCCCGATCGCCATCTGATCGTTGGCGGCGAACACCGCGGTCACGCTGTCGTCCTCGCGGAGGCGGAGACCCGCACGGTATCCGGACTCGGCGGACCAGTCCCCCTGCAGCGGCTCGGGTGCGGCGAGTCCGCGCGACTCGAGCGTCAGCCGCCACGACTCGCGTCGTCGCTCGGCGGAGTACGACTTCGCAGGTCCCGCGACGTGCCAGACCGTCTCGTGTCCGAGGTCGAGCAGATGCTCGGTCGCGAGTCGCGCTCCCTGGGCCTGATCCGTGTCGACGAACGGATGCGCCGCGCCGCGGTTCGAGTCGACCAGCACGACGGGCAATCCGTCGGGGATCTCGACCTCGGCCTCGTCGAGCTGATGCGCCTCGATCACGATGATGATGCCGTCGACCGCATGCTCCTCGAGTCGCCGGAACGCCCGGCGACGGTGTCGCGGGCGCTCGACTCGACCGGGATGAGCGTGAGGGCGTAGCCATCTGCGAGGCGCGCACGGCGATCGCGTCGAGCGTGCGCTGGTTGCCGTAGGAGCTGAAGGAGAACATGATGACGCCGATCGCACGGAAGCGCCCGGAGCGCAGTGCTCGCGCCGCGCTGTTCGGCCGGTAGCCGAGACGCTGCATGGCGACCTCGACGCGCTCTCTGGTCGCCGCTCCGACATAGCCCCGCGCGTTCACGACCCGCGAGACGGTCTGCCCGGAGACGCCGGCCTCGCGGGCGACGTCCTCCATCGAGGGGTCACGCCGTCGCTGCGGCGGCTCTGCCGGCTGTTCCGAAGTCACGATCAATCATCCATTCATGTGTTGACGTTGACACACTAGCAGCGCATCGAATATGTTGACGTTGACACACGGCGCCGTGAGCGCTCGATCTCTAAGAAGGTTCTCGTCGATGACGACTCAAGATTCCACCGCCCTGGCGGACCACGGCATCCGCCGGCACGAGAAGCGCGACTGGAGAGGATGGGCCTTCGTCGGCCGTTCATGGTCGTCTTCGCGCTGGTGTTCCTGACACCGCTCGCCTACGCGCTCTACCTCAGCTTCTTCCAGGAGAAGCTGATCGGCGGCACCGCGTTCGTCGGGTTCGACAACTACGTCCGCGCGCTCACCGACCCGCAGTTCTGGGAGGCGTTCGGCCGCGTCGTGCTCTTCCTCGTCGTCCAGGTGCCGATCATTGCTCGCCCTCGCCCTCGCCGCGGCGCTCGCGCTGGACAGCGCCCGGCTGCGCGCGGAGCATCCTTCTTCCGGATCCTCATCTTCCTGCCGTACGCGGTGCCCGCGGTCGTCGCGGTGCTCATGTGGGGATCATCTACGGCGACCAGTTCGGTCTCACCTCGAACTTCAACGACTTCCTCGGCAGCGACCTCATCACCCCGTTCGCCGCGAGTGGATCCTCGTCTCGATCGGCAACATCGTGACCTGGCAGTTCGTCGGCTACAACATGCTGATCTTCTACTCCTCGCTGAAGACGATCCCCACCGACATGTACGAGGCGGCGTCGCTCGACGGCGCCGGGGCCTGGCGCACGATCTTCTCGATCAAGATCCCCTCGGTGCGCGGTGCCCTCGTGATCGCCACGATCTTCTCGATCATCGGCAGCTTCCAGCTCTTCAACGAGCCCAACATCCTGCGCCCGCTGGCCCGAACGTGATCACGACGTACTTCACGCCGAACATGTACGCCTACAACCTGTCGTTCGCAGGTCAGCAGTTTCAACTACGCCGCCACGATCGCCATCATCATGGGCGTCATCACCGCGGTGATCGCCTACGTCGTGCAACTGCGCGGCTCGAAGTCGGAGGTGCGCTGACATGGCACTCCCCTCGCCCGCCCTCGGCAGAAGCGCCACGACCCGATGAATCCGCGCAAGTCCAAGATCCTGCTGATCGTGATGGTCGTGTACGCGCTGTACACGCTCGTGCCGCTGGTCTGGCTGCTGTTCAGCTCGACCAAGACCAGTCGGGCCTGTTCAGCTCCTTCGGTCTCTGGTTCTCGGACGACTTCGCGTTCATCGACACCTCGTCGAGACCTTCTCGTACCAGGACGGCATCTTCCTGCGCTGGCTCGGCAACACGCTGCTCTACGTGGTGGTGGGCGCCGGCGGCGCGACACTGCTGGCGACGATGGCCGGCTACGGCCTGGCGAAGTACGCTTCCCCGGGCGCCGCGCGGTGTTCGCCGTCGTCCTCGGCGCGGTGGCCGTGCCGCACCGCGCTCGCCGTGCCGACCTTCCTTGCTCTTCAGCGAGCTGGGGCTGACCAATACACCCTGGGCCGTGATCATCCCGTCGCTGATCAGCCCGTTCGGTCTGTACCTGATCTGGGTGTTCGCCTCGGAGTCCGTGCCGACCGAGCTGCTGGAGGGCCGCACGCATCGACGGAGCCGGCGAGTTCCGCACGTTCTTCACGATCTCGATGCGGCTGCTCGCCCCCGGCATCGTGACGGTCACCCTGTTCACCGTGGTCGCCACCTGGAACAACTACTTCCTGCCGCTGATCATGCTGTCCGACCCGACTGGTACCCGCTCACCGTGGGCTCAACCAGTGGAGCGCGCAGGCGATCGGCGCGGGATCGCAGCCGATCTACAACCTCGTGATCATGGGTCGCTGCTCACCATCATCCCGATCGTCATCGCCTTCCTGCTGCTGCAGAGGTTCTGGCAGTCAGGTCTCACCGCCGAAGCGTCAAGCAGTAGTTCCCGGCATCCCCCTCCGCACCGCCCGTCGGTCCGACGCTGGACCGCACCCC
>NZ_FNSQ01000004.1 GCF_900105205.1 Microbacterium hydrocarbonoxydans
GCATCCGCGATATGTACGCTGGTGCCATGGCTGATCCATCGTCGTCTCCGTCTCGCCCGCTGTGGGCGAGCGTGGCCGACGGGTTCTACGTCGGCAGTCGGGACGGCACCTTCCTCGGCTACGTCGACCGGCTGGCGGACGGCGCCTGGCGTGCCTTCGATGCCGCGTCACGCGCGATCGGCGACTTCGCCGACCACCACGCCGCCATGGCCGCCGTGACGACGGTCGTGACAGTCGACGGAGGGGCCGGGACGCGCGGAGGGGATGCCGGATGACCGCTCAGAACCCGCTCGTCTCGCTGGTCTATTCCAGCAGTGCCACGCATCCGTTCGGCGACGATCAACTGGCCGAACTCCTGAGCGTGAGCCGCAGCCGGAACAGTGCGCGCGACATCACCGGGATGCTGCTGTACCGACGTGGCGAGTTCGTCCAGATCCTCGAAGGTGCGCGGTCGGATGTCGAGAGCCTGATGGCGACGATCGGCAGGGACCCTCGACACCGCGACATCCGGGTGCTCCTGGAAGAGCCGCTGCATGAGCGTCGGTTCGCGGAGTGGACGATGGGGTACCAGTCGCTCGCCGCCGCGGAGCCCGCGATGGCGGAGGGATACCGCGACTCGTTCGATGACCTCCGTGCGGGCGATCACGACATGATCGGACGGGCGATCATGGAGCTCACGCTGTGGTTCCGCGTGCGCGAGTCCGTGGGGTGAAGCCCGAGCCCTGGCGGGCATCACGACTGATCGAGGACGGCGCGGAGCTTCGCGGCGAACGCCTCCGGCTGGCCGGCGTACCCGAACTCGCCACCCATGAATCCGCCGTGATGGCTGGGGAAGACGGTCGCCTCCTGGCCGAGCTCCTTCGCGAGGGCCACCGCCGTGCGGCCGGTGTAGACCGCGAGGGATTCCTCTCCGACGGCGACCACGATCCGTGTGGGGGAGGCCCTCAGTGCATCGAGGTCCGGCGTGTAGAGCGGCACCGCCCATGAGCGGTCCGAGAGCAGCGGGTCGTCGCGCGAGCCGTCGTCCTCGGTCGGCAGCCCGAATGCCGCGGGGTCGGGCGCCGGCTGGGCGAAGTACTCGTCGGTCAACTCGCCCTCCCACGCGGTGAGGGCGATGAACCCTGCCATCCCGGCACCCCAGCCGCGCGCCTGGTACAGCTGCGTGTACGCGATCCTGGCGCGATGGACGGCATCCGCATCGGGGAGCACCGCATCGATCGGCGGTTCATGGGCGACGAGGGTCACGACGTCATCCGGATGCGCTGTGAGGAGAGCGAGCGCGGTCACCGCCCCGCCGCTGCTCCCGAACAGGTCGACCGGACCCACTCCGAGAGCCTCGATGATCGCGTGCACATCCTCGGACTGCGCCTCCGGCTCATTCGTCACTTCGCCGTCGGTGCGACGGCTCCGACCGAGGCCCCGCGGGTCGTACGTCACTACCGTGCGGTCATCGAAGAGCTTCACCTGAGCCTGGAAGCCGCTGGCGTCCATCGGCTGGCCGATCATCAGCAGGGGAGGCCGACCGTCAGCGGTGGGGAGCGGCCCGTGGACGTCGTAGACCAGCTCCGCTCCGGGTAGCTCCAGCGTGTGCTGCGTCATGGAAGACCTCCGAGGGGACGATGTCCGTGCATCTTCCCAGGCCGCGGACGAGGTGTCCACCTCTCCCGAAAGTCGCTCTTCCTTGGAAGACTCGACCCATGGTGTTCATCGGTTTTCATGCGTCGCACGAGCAGATCGCACCGAGCGCCCTGCTGGATGCCGTCATCGGCGCCGAGCGCGCGGGGTTCGACGGAGCGATGTGCTCCGACCACCTCGCGCCCTGGACGCGGGCACAGGAGAATCGGGATTCGCGCTGAGCTGGATCGCCGCCGCGCTCGCGTGCACCGACTTCTCCATCGGCATGGTCAACGCGCCGGGCCAGCGGTATCACCCGGTCATGATCGCGCAGGCGTTCGCGACACTCGAGGAGATGTTCCCCGGCCGCTTCTGGGCGGCGATGGGCAGCGGCGAGGCGGTCAACGAGCACGTCACCGGCGAGGGATGGCCGGCCAAGAGCATCCGCAACGAGCGGCTGAGAGAGAGCGTCGACGTCATCCGTCGCCTGATCGCCGGCGAGGAGGTCGACCACGAGGGGTTGGTGCGCGTGCACCGTGCCCGGGTGTGGAGCCGGCCTGCGGAACCGCCGCCCCTGTTCGCGACGGCGGTGAGCGCCGAGACCGCCGAGTGGGCCGCGTCGTGGGCGCAGGGTCTCGCGACGGTCGCGCAGGAACCCGCCGCTCTGCCGCCGCGCCGTCGAGGCCTACCGCGGTGCGGGAGGCGCGGGCCCCTGCATCCTGCAGGTGCATCTCAGCCTGGCCGAGAGCGATGACGCGGCGTTCGCCATCGCCCGCGACCAGTGGCAGAACGGGCTGCTGTCGCCACCGGTCACCTGGGATCTCGAGCAGCCGGAGGACTTCGAGGCCGCGGTCGCCGGGCTCGACCTGGAGGATCTGCGAAAGTCCGTCCTCGTCGATCACGACACCTCGTCGCTCGCTGACCGCATCGCCGAGCTCGTCGAGATCGGCTTCGACCGTGTCTATCTGCACCACGTGGGCACCGAGCAGGCAGGGTTCCTGGACGCCGCGGCATCCGAGCTGATCCCCGCCCTGAAGGAGCGACTGTGAAGATCACCGACACCAGCGACCTCTGGTGGAAGACCGCCGTCATCTACTGCCTCGACGTCGAGACCTTCCTCGATTCGAACGGCGACGGGGTCGGCGACCTGCAGGGGCTCTCGCAGCGCATCGACTACCTGGCGCAGCTCGGCGTCACCTGCCTCTGGCTGATGCCGTTCTACCCGACTCCCGATCGCGACGACGGCTACGACGTCAGCGACTTCTACGGCATCGACCCTCGTCTCGGCAACCACGGCGATCTGGTCGAGGTGATCCGCACCGCACGGGATCGTGGGATGCGCGTGATCGTCGACCTGGTCATCAACCACACCTCCGACCGGCATCCGTGGTTCGTCTCCGCTCTGCGCAGCGTCGATTCGCCCTACCGCGACTACTACGTCTGGCGCTCTGACGCGCCGCCGAAGGGCCAGAAAGAACGCCGTCTTCCCCGGACAGGCCAACGGGATCTGGGGCAAGGACGAGAAGTCAGGGCAGTGGTACCAGCACAGCTTCTACGAGCACCAGCCCGACCTGAACCTTGCCAATCCGCGCGTGCGAGACGAGATCGCCAAGATCATCGGTTTCTGGCTGCAGCTGGGCATCTCCGGGTTCCGGGTCGACGCTGTTCCCTTCCTCCTCGAGATCCCGGAGGGGGTGGACATCCCCGAGCCGCACGACATGCTGCGTGACATCCGGCGGTTCCTGCAGCGGCGGTCGAGTGAGGCGATCCTCCTCGGCGAGGTGAACCTGCCGTACGAGACGCAGGTGGAGTACTTCGGTGGGGAGAACGGCGACGAGCTCACCATGCAGTTCGACTTCGTCGGGATGCAGGCGCTGTATCTCTCGTTCGCGCGCCAGGATCCGGCTCCTCTTATCGCCGCACTGCGGGATCGTCCCGTGCTCGGACCCGAGGTGCAGTGGGCGAACTTCCTGCGCAATCACGACGAGCTCACCCTCGACAAGCTCAGCGACGCCGAGAGGCAGGAGGTGTTCGAGGCCTTCGCGCCGGATGAGCGCCAGCGCGTCTTCGGCGCGGGATCACCCGGCGGCTGCCCCCGATGCTCGGCGGCGACCCCCGCCGCATCCGCATGGCCTACAGCCTGCTGTTCACGCTGCCCGGCACGCCGGTGCTGTTCTACGGCGAGGAGATCGGCATGGGCGAGAACGCCGAGATCTCCGGACGTGAGGCCGTGCGGACGCCGATGCAGTGGTCGGCCTCCCGCAACGGCGGATTCTCGGATGCCGCCCCGCGCCGCCTCACGGCCAAGCCGCCGTCCGACGGCTACGCGCCCGAGCACGTGAACGTCGCCGCCCAGCTCGTCGATCCGGACTCACTGCTCTACTTCGTCCGCGCCCTCACCTCGCGCTACCGCATCTCGCCGGAGCTCGGATGGGGCACGTTCGAGGTCGTCGACCAGCCGGCCGACTCGCTTCTCGTGCACTCGCTCACGGCAGACGTCGGCCGGGTCATCGCCCTCCACAACTTCGCGGAGGTGCCGGTGACGACGACGTTCCGAGTGGCCGACGAGCCGGACGGCACCACCCTGCTCGACCTGCTCGAGCCCTCGCACATCCCCCTCGGCCCGACGGCGCGGTGGAGCTGGAGGTCGCGGCGTACGGCTATCGCTGGCTGCGGGTCTCACGGCCCGGCGACGGCCGGGTCGTCTGAGGACCGAGAGACCTCGGGCTACCAAGCCCGAACGCTGACGCGACCCTGCACGCGTCAGGCCTTCGCCGTACCATCCGAGCGAGCCCGCACCCTCGACATCTTGACAGTCCTGAGTTTTGTATACAGAATACCAACAGGTCTGAAGGCGTTTCTTCCAATGATGAAAGAGGTAGCGAGATGGCACGTGCGAACCTGAAGCGATACCTGGCTCTGGGCGCAGCCGGCGCTCTGGCTCTGGGGCTCTCGGCATGCAGCGGAAGGCGGCGGGGGAGGCGGCGGCGTCGACGCCGACGGCAACGCGACGGTGGTGTGGTCGACCTGGGGGACGGCCGACGAGCTCACCCGCTACGAGGAGTTCAACAAGGACTTCATGAAGCGCCACCCCGACATCAAGGTCACGCTGCAGCCCGTCGCGGACTACGGCGAACTACCACTCCAAGCTGCTCGCGCAGCTCACGAGCAACACGGCTCCCGACGTCTTCTACGTGGGCGACGACAAGATCGGCCAGTTCGTCGACTCGAAGCGGCTGATGCCGCTGGGCGAGCTCATGGAGTCGAAGGAGAGCAAGACCAAGAAGGACGACTTCTTTCCCCGGCCTCTTCGGAGCGGCCGAGCTCGACGGCGAGGTGTACGCCGCCCGAACGACTCGAACCCCGACGTGTTCTGGTACGACAAGAAGGCGCTCGAGGCGGCTGGCATCACCGAAGATCCGGCGACCCTCGCCGAGAGCGGCGAGTGGACGACCGACAAGTTCCTCGAGATGAACGAGAAGCTGCACGACGCCGGCCTCACCGGAACGATGTACTGGAACTACTGGGCCACGCACTGGAGCTGGCTCTCGTCTCAGGGGCTCGACGCTCCCTTATGGACGAGTCCGGGGGCGTTCGGTCGCCCCACGAGGACTCCGGAGACGGTCGAGTCCGTGCAGCAGCTCGGCCGATCTGTTTCCAGGACGGCACGTTCGTTCGTGGCCGGACTCCCTGCCCGACGGCGCGGGTGCCGACAGTGGTCTTTCGTCACGCACGAAGGCGGGCTTCTTCGTGCAGGGTCGCTACACGATCCGGCACGGGTCGACGCCACGGGCGAGCAGGGACAGCTACGACATCGTGCCGTGGCCGACCGGCCCGACGGCGAGGCTGCGCCCACCGGAGTCGCGACGGAGCTTCCTCGCGATCAACGTCCTGGCCCTCGAGCGTGAGAGGAACTCGGTCCAGAACGTGAAGGCCGCATCCTTCACCTTGGTCTTGCCGTTGATCGCGAGGAAGCTCGTCGCGACTCCGGTGGCGCAGCCTCGCCGTCGGCGTCGGCCACGGCACGATGTCGTAGCTGTCCTGCTCGCCCGTGGCGTCGACCGTGCCGATCGTGTAGCGACCCTGCACGAAGAAGCCCGCCTTGTGCGTGACGAAGACACTGTCGGCACCCGCGCCGTCGGGCAGGGAGTCGGCCACGACGAACGTGCCGTCCTGGAACAGATCGCCGAGCTGCTGCACGGACTCGACCGTCTCGGAGTCCTCGTGGGCGACGAACGCCCCGGACTCGTCATAGGGAGCGTCGAGCCCCTGAGACGAGAGCCAGCTCCAGTGCGTGGCCCAGTAGTTCCAGTACATCGTTCCGGTGAGGCCGGCGTCGTGCAGCTTCTCGTTCATCTCGAGGAACTTGTCGGTCGTCCACTCGCCGCTCTCGGCGAGGTTCGCCGGATCTTCGGTGATGCCAGCCGCCTCGAGCGCCTTCTTGTCGTACCAGAAACACGTCGGGGTTCGAGTCGTTCGGGGCGGCGTACACCTCGCGTCGAGCTCGGCCGCTCCGAAGAGGCCGGGAAGAAGTCGTCCTTCTTGTCTTGCTCTCCTTCGACTCCATGAGCTCGCCCAGCGGCATCAGCCGCTTCGAGTCGACGAACTGCCGATCTTGTCGTCGCCCACGTAGAAGACGTCGGAGCCGTGTTGCTCGTGAGCTGCGCGAGCAGCTTGGAGTGGTAGTCGCCGTAGTCGCGACGGCTGCAGCGTGACCTTGATGTCGGGGTGGCGCTTCATGAAGTCCTTGTTGAACTCCTCGTAGCGGGTGAGCTCGTCGGCCGTCCCCAGGTCGACCACACCACCGTCGCGTTGCCGTCGGCGTCGACGCCGCCGCCTCCCCCGCCGCCTCCGCTGCATGCCGAGAGCCCCAGAGCCAGAGCGCCGGCTGCGCCCAGAGCCAGGTATCGCTTCAGGTTCGCACGTGCCATCTCGCTACCTCTTTCATCATTGGAAGAAAACGCCTTCAGACCTGTTGGTATTCTGTATACAAAACTCAGGACTGTCAAGATGTCGAGGGTGCGGGCTCGCTCGGATGGGTACGGCGAAGGCCTGACGCGTGCAGGGTCGCGTCAGCGTTCGGGCTTGGTAGCCCGAGGTCTCTCGGTCCTCAGACGACCCGGCCGTCGCCGGGCCGTGAGACCCGCAGCCAGCGATAGCCGTACGCCGCGACCTCCAGCTCCACCGCGCCGTCGGGGCCGAGGGGATGTGCGAGGGCTCGAGCAGGTCGAGCAGGGTGGTGCCGTCCGGCTCGTCGGCCACTCGGAACGTCGTCGTCACCGGCACCTCCGCGAAGTTGTGGAGGGCGATGACCCGGCCGACGTCTGCCGTGAGCGAGTGCACGAGAAGCGAGTCGGCCGGCTGGTCGACGACCTCGAACGTGCCCCATCCGAGCTCCGGCGAGATGCGGTAGCGCGAGGTGAGGGCGCGGACGAAGTAGAGCAGTGAGTCCGGATCGACGAGCTGGGCGGCGACGTTCACGTGCTCGGGCGCGTAGCCGTCGGACGGCGGCTTGGCCGTGAGGCGGCGCGGGGCGGCATCCGAGAATCCGCCGTTGCGGGAGGCCGACCACTGCATCGGCGTCCGCACGGCCTCACGTCCGGAGATCTCGGCGTTCTCGCCCATGCCGATCTCCTCGCCGTAGAACAGCACCGGCGTGCCGGGCAGCGTGAACAGCAGGCTGTAGGCCATGCGGATGCGGCGGGGGTCGCCGCCGAGCATCGGGGGCAGCCGCCGGGTGATCCGCGCCGAAGACGCGCTGGCGCTCATCCGGCGCGAAGGCCTCGAACACCTCCTGCCTCTCGGCGTCGCTGAGCTTGTCGAGGGTGAGCTCGTCGTGATTGCGCAGGAAGTTCGCCCACTGCACCTCGGGTCCGAGCACGGGACGATCCCGCAGTGCGGCGATAAGAGGAGCCGGATCCTGGCGCGCGAACGAGAGATACAGCGCCTGCATCCCGACGAAGTCGAACTGCATGGTGAGCTCGTCGCCGTTCTCCCACCGAAGTACTCCACCTGCGTCTCGTACGGCAGGTTCACCTCGCCGAGGAGGATCGCCTCACTCGACCGCCGCTGCAGGAACCGCCGGATGTCACGCAGCATGTCGTGCGGCTCGGGGATGTCCACCCCCTCCGGGATCTCGAGGAGGAAGGGAACAGCGTCGACCCGGAACCCGGAGATGCCCAGCTGCAGCCAGAAACCGATGATCTTGGCGATCTCGTCTCGCACGCGCGGATTGGCAAGGTTCAGGTCGGGCTGGTGCTCGTAGAAGCTGTGCTGGTACCACTGCCCTGACTTCTCGTCCTTGCCCCAGATCCCGTTGGCCTGTCCGGGGAAGACGGCGTTCTTCTGCCCTTCGGCGGCGCGTCAGAGCGCCAGACGTAGTAGTCGCGGTAGGGCGAATCGACGCTGCGCAGAGCGGAGACGAACCACGGATGCCGGTCGGAGGTGTGGTTGATGACCAGGTCGACGATCACGCGCATCCCACGATCCCGTGCGGTGCGGATCACCTCGACCAGATCGCCGTGGTTGCCGAGACGAGGGTCGATGCCGTAGAAGTCGCTGACGTCGTAGCCGTCGTCGCGATCGGGAGTCGGGTAGAACGGCATCAGCCAGAGGCAGGTGACGCCGAGCTGCGCCAGGTAGTCGATGCGCTGCGAGAGCCCCTGCAGGTCGCCGACCCCGTCGCCGTTCGAATCGAGGAAGGTCTCGACGTCGAGGCAGTAGATGACGGCGGTCTTCCACCAGAGGTCGCTGGTGTCGGTGATCTTCACAGTCGCTCCTTCAGGGCGGGATCAGCTCGGATGCCGCGGCGTCCAGGAACCCTGCCTGCTCGGTGCCCACGTGGTGCAGATAGACACGGTCGAAGCCGATCTCGACGAGCTCGGCGATGCGGTCAGCGAGCGACGAGGTGTCGTGATCGACGAGGACGGACTTTCGCAGATCCTCCAGGTCGAGCCCGGCGACCGCGGCCTCGAAGTCCTCCGGCTGCTCGAGATCCCAGGTGACCGGTGGCGACAGCAGCCCGTTCTGCCACTGGTCGCGGGCGATGGCGAACGCCGCGTCATCGCTCTCGGCCAGGCTGAGATGCACCTGCAGGATGCAGGGGCCCGCGCCTCCCGCACCGCGGTAGGCCTCGACGGCGCGGCGCAGAGCGGCGGGTTCCTGCGCGACCGTCGCGAGACCCTGCGCCCACGACGCGGCCCACTCGGCGGTCTCGGCGCTCACCGCCGTCGCGAACAGGGGCGGCGGTTCCGCAGGCCGGCTCCACACCCGGGCACGGTGCACGCGCACCAACCCCTCGTGGTCGACCTCCTCGCCGGCGATCAGGCGACGGATGACGTCGACGCTCTCTCTCAGCCGCTCGTTGCGGATGCTCTTGGCCGGCCATCCCTCGCCGGTGACGTGCTCGTTGACCGCCTCGCCGCTGCCCATCGCCGCCCAGAAGCGGCCGGGGAACATCTCCTCGAGTGTCGCGAACGCCTGCGCGATCATGACCGGGTGATACCGCTGGCCCGGCGCGTTGACCATGCCGATGGAGAAGTCGGTGCACGCGAGCGCGGCGGCGATCCAGCTCAGCGCGAATCCCGATTCTCCCTGTGCCCGCGTCCAGGGCGCGAGGTGGTCGGAGCACATCGCTCCGTCGAACCCCGCGCGCTCGGCGCCGATGACGGCATCCAGCAGGGCGCTCGGTGCGATCTGCTCGTGCGACGCATGAAAACCGATGAACACCATGGGTCGAGTCTTCCAAGGAAGAGCGACTTTCGGGAGAGGTGGACACCTCGTCCGCGGCCTGGGAAGATGCACGGACATCGTCCCCTCGGAGGTCTTCCATGACGCAGCACACGCTGGAGCTACCCGGAGCGGAGCTGGTCTACGACGTCCACGGGCCGCTCCCCACCGCTGACGGTCGGCCTCCCCTGCTGATGATCGGCCAGCCGATGGACGCCAGCGGCTTCCAGGCTCAGGTGAAGCTCTTCGATGACCGCACGGTAGTGACGTACGACCCGCGGGGCCTCGGTCGGAGCCGTCGCACCGACGGCGAAGTGACGAATGAGCCGGAGGCGCAGTCCGAGGATGTGCACGCGATCATCGAGGCTCTCGGAGTGGGTCCGGTCGACCTGTTCGGGAGCAGCGGCGGGGCGGTGACCGCGCTCGCTCTCCTCACAGCGCATCCGGATGACGTCGTGACCCTCGTCGCCCATGAACCGCCGATCGATGCGGTGCTCCCCGATGCGGATGCCGTCCATCGCGCCAGGATCGCGTACACGCAGCTGTACCAGGCGCGCGGCTGGGGTGCCGGGATGGCAGGGTTCATCGCCTCACCGCGTGGGAGGGCGAGTTGACCGACGAGTACTTCGCCCAGCCGGCGCCCGACCCGCGGCATTCGGGCTGCCGACCGAGGACGACGGCTCGCGCGACGACCCGCTGCTCTCGGACCGCTCATGGGCGGTGCCGCTCTACACGCCGGACCTCGATGCACTGAGGGCCTCCCCCACACGGATCGTGGTCGCCGTCGGAGAGGAATCCCTCGCGGTCTACACCGGCCGCACGGCGGTGGCCCTCGCGAAGGAGCTCGGCCAGGAGGCGACCGTCTTCCCCAGCCATCACGGCGGATTCATGGGTGGCGAGTTCGGGTACGCCGGCCAGCCGGAGGCGTTCGCCGCGAAGCTCCGCGCCGTCCTCGATCAGTCGTGATGCCCGCCAGGGCTCGGGCTTCACCCCACGGACTCGCGCACGCGGAACCACAGCGTGAGCTCCATGATCGCCCGTCCGATCATGTCGTGATCGCCCGCACGGAGGTCATCGAACGAGTCGCGGTATCCCTCCGCCATCGCGGGCTCCGCGGCGGCGAGCGACTGGTACCCATCGTCCACTCCGCGAACCGACGCTCATGCAGCGGCTCTTCCAGGAGCACCCGGATGTCGCGGTGTCGAGGGTCCCTGCCGATCGTCGCCATCAGGCTCTCGACATCCGACCGCGCACCTTCGAGGATCTGGACGAACTCGCCACGTCGGTACAGCAGCATCCCGGTGATGTCGCGCGCACTGTTCCGGCTGCGGCTCACGCTCAGGAGTTCGGCCAGTTGATCGTCGCCGAACGGATGCGTGGCACTGCTGGAATAGACCAGCGAGACGAGCGGGTTCTGAGCGGTCATCCGGCATCCCCTCCGCGCGTCCCGGCCCCTCCGTCGACTGTCACGACCGTCGTCACGGCGGCCATGGCGGCGTGGTGGTCGGCGAAGTCGCCGATCGCGCGTGACGCGGCATCGAAGGCACGCCAGGCGCCGTCCGCCAGCCGGTCGACGTAGCCGAGGAAGGTGCCGTCCCGACTGCCGACGTAGAACCCGTCGGCCACGCTCGCCCACAGCGGGCGAGACGGAGACGACGATGGATCAGCCATGGCACCAGCGTACATATCGCGGATGCGGTGGGCTCCGAATCATCCTCCAGAGTGATGCCGATGCATCGCGCGCACGATGCCGCGGCGAGCCGCTCCGGCGAAGCTGGACTCATGAACACTCGCACCCTCGTCGCCGTCCCCGCCCTGTTCCTCGCGGGGGCACTCGC
>NZ_FNSQ01000006.1 GCF_900105205.1 Microbacterium hydrocarbonoxydans
CGCGGGCGGCATCGCGCTGCGGATGCCGGGACAGACAGGTGTCCACCACGAGACGCACCCCCGGCACGGTGAGCGAGGACTCGGCGAGGGAGGTCGTGACGATGATGCGCGGTGGGTCGGCGGGAGCGCGACCGCGGATCACCGCATCCTGCTCGGAGCCCGGGATCTGTCCGTGCAGCTCCCGCAACGTCGAACCCGCCGCCCGCGTCGCGGATGCGGCGGGCGATCTCGGAGATCTCGCGGGCGCCGGGGGCGAAGACGAGCACGTCGGCGGCGGGCTCGGTGCGCACGAGATCCTGCGCCCCGGCGACCGCAGTGGCGGCCACGTGCTCGAGGAAGCCTCTGGTCACCCCGCGCTCGTCGAGACGGGCACGGGGCTCGGCGCCCAGCGTTCGGCGAGCGGGAAGGCGGGGACGTCATGGTCGACGATGGGCGCGGGATCGTCGTCCGTGCCCAGGGCCGCGGCGATGCGCTCGGCGTCGAGAGTGGCGGACATGGCCACGACGTGCAGGTCGTCGCGCAGCTCGCGCACCTCGGAGAGCAGTCCGATGAGCAGGTCGGTCTCGACGGCGCGCTCGTGCACCTCGTCGATGAGGACGGCGTCGACTCCGTCGAGTCCTGGATCGTCGAGCATCCGCCGCAGCAGCACGCCGGCCGTGACGAACTCGACCCGCGTCTCGCGTCCCACCGCGCGCTCGCCGCGGACGGTGAACCCGACGCGAGTGCCGAGCGGCGTGCCGTCGAGCTGGGCGAGCCGCCGGGCGGCTGCACGTGCGGCGACCCGTCGCGGCTGCGTGACGATGACGCGTCCGGGGAGCGTGACGCGAGAAGGGGCGGCACGAGCGTGGTCTTGCCGGTGCCGGCGGGGCGCTCACGACCAGGGCGCGGCTCTCGTCGAGTGCCGCTGCGACCTCGTCGAGGGCGGCCGCGAACGACAGACCCGCGCCGATGGTGGCGAGGTCGAAGGAGTCGGCGGCACTCCTCCAGTCTGCCCGCTCTCCGCAACTCCGGAGATCCGGGCGCTTCGGCTGGTATCCGGTCACCTGGCGGCACATGCCGGCGAATCTCCGGAGTCATGGAAACCGAACGCGCGACACTAACCGAACGCGCGAGAGCAGTGGGTCCGTGGACGCCGGAGACGACGGATGCCGCGACCGAACCGGCCGCGGCATCCGCTGTGCTGACTGTGGTGACTACTCCGCGGCGGGAGCCGGCGGTGCGGGCGGCGGCGGGTGGTCGGGGTCGACTTCCGGGTGGTCGGCGCCGTAGCGGAGGCCACACCCTCGCCGATGCCGCGGCCGACGGCCTGGCCCTGGATGATCGAGGCCAGGTCGAGCCCGGTCGCCGAGCTGACGCTGTCGAACACCGACTTCAGCGCCTTGGCACTGTCGGCGCCGACGACGTTCGAGGCGCCGTCCTCGCTCGAGCCGCCGATGATCGACACGTTGCCGATCGCGGCGTAGCCCTTCGAGAACTCCGCCATGATCGACGGCAGCACGTCGAGGACGCGCTGCGACAGGAAGGCGTCCTGGTTCGAGCGATGGCCTTCGCCTCGGCCTCGACGGCGGCGGCTCGCGCCTCACCTCGGCGCGGATCGCGTCGGCTTCGGCGTTGGCGCGGAGGCGACGGGCCTCGGACTCGGCCTCGGCCTGGGCGCGCAGCGCGTCGGCCTCACCGGTCGCACGGGCGATCGCGGCTGCGGCCTCACCATCGGCCTTGGCCTTGTCGGCCTGGCCTGCTGCTCGGCGATGCGGGTGCGCGCCTCGGCCTGCTTGACCTGCTCGATGGCGCCGGCCTCGGCCGCACGCTCACGCGTGTAGAGCTCTGCCTGTGCCCGGGTCTCGGCCTCGTAGCGCTGCGCGTCGGCGACGCGCTTCACGTCGGCGTCGAGCTGGGCCTGACGGTTCTCGGCCTGCTGCTGCAGGACGGCCTGCTGAGCCTGCTCGCGGGCGAGGTTCTCGGCCTGCTCGGCCTCGGCCCGTGCACGGCCGATGCCGGCGTTGGCGTTGCGTGTTCGTGTCGAGGGCCGTCTGCTCGACCAGGTTCGCTTCCTGGTTGGCGATGTTCTTCTGGTTGATCGCACGGTCGGCGTTGGTCTGCGAGATCTCAGCCGACTGACGCTTCGCCTGGATCTCGGGGGCACCGAGCGACTGGATGTAGCCGACCTTGTCGGTGATCCCTTGATCTGGAACGAGTCCAGGATCAGACCCTGCTCGGCGAGCTCCTGCGAGACGTCGGCGGCGATCTGGTCGGAGAACTTCTTCCGCTCGCGCATCAGCTCGACGACGGAGAGCGTGGCGACGATGCCGCGGAGCGCACCTTCGAGCTGCTCCGTGGTGAACTGCTCGATCGCCTTGTCCTGCGAGGCGAAGCGCTCGGCTGCACGCCGCACGAGGATGGGATCCGAGCCGATCTTCACGATCGCGACGCCGTCGACGTTGAGCGTGACGCTGTCGAGGGACTGCGCCTCGGCATTGAGCGACACCTGGCGTGAGCGCAGCGAGATGATCTCGTGGCGCTGGGTGATCGGGTTGACCAGGGACTTGCCGTTCACGATGACCGTGACGGGCGACTCCGACATCTCGTCCCTGGTCGAGCCGTCTGCAGAGATGACAGCGCGCTGCACCTTCTGCTTGCGTCCCGAGATGACGAGCGCCTCATCGGCGCGAGCCACCTTGATCCAGCTGCGTGCGAACAGCAGCAGGATGAGCAGGACGACGACGGCGATCGCTACGGCGATTCCGACGATGACGAGGATGCCGACGATTCCGGCGATCTCCATGGATGACCTCCCTGGTTCCCCCGAGGGGGCGGTCGTGTGTCCGCGCGGTCGCGCGGCGTTCAGCTCCACCCTGCCAGAAAAGGGGATTGCAGGCTCACCCTGCGCGAAGGCGAACATCCCGAACGGAGGAGATCTCCCGAGGGAGGAGGGAATCGCTCTGATTCTCCTCCCATCGGGGAGAAGTCCGCCCACACGGCGGTCCGTTGACCGGCGTCAGCGGGTGCGCAGCTTCTCGGCGAGATCGCGGAGCGTCCTGAGCTCCTCGTCGTCGAGCCGCGACATGCGCGACGCGATGGAGCGCCCGTGCACGGTTGCGATGCTGCGGAACGCCTTGGCTCCGGCATCCGTCGCCCTGATCAGTGCGCCACGGCCGTCGTCGGATCGGGGCACTTGGAGACGAGTCCGCGCGTGACATCCGGTCGATCAGGCGCGAGACGCTCGGCTGGCTGATCAGCATGTTGGCGGTGACATCTCGCAGACGTGCGGACATGTCCGGGGAGCGCGTGACCGTGAGGAGGACGTCGTATTCGGCCTGAGCGAGGTCGCCGTGGTCGAAGTCGCGTTCATCTCGGTGAACAGCTCGTGCTGAGCGCGGAACAGGCTCTCCCAGGCCTGCACGGCGAGCTTGCGATCGGTCATGGGAACAGATTAGTGGCAACAGTAAAGGGCCGGTCGGAGAGGCTCCCGACCGGCCCTTGTCCCTTGCACCAAGAGTGTCCTGCAATCACATGAGGTGGATGCCACAGCAAACATTCACCGTGCGATCACTCTATAACGGCGAGGTAACGAATGCAACGGTTTGGTCACGGAATGTTCGCGTCGGACAGCGCGCCTGCATCGTCCGGCCGGCACCGGCTCGTCCGAGTTAGTGAATTGTGATTTACTAACCGTATGGTCCGACCTAGACGTCTCGAAGACGACGAGCTCCTCGCCCGCATCGTCGGCGCACTGGAGCAGCGTGCTGATCTCACGCCCTGTCGCTCCAGGATGTCGCTCCGGCGGCGGGAATCGGTCCGGCAGGCCTGATCAAGCGCTTCGGTTCCAAGGTGGGTCTTCTGCACGCGCTCACGCGTCGGTGGATCCAGCTCATCCCGCATGGTCCGCTGCCAGAGGCCGCGAAGCCGATGCCGAGCTTCGCGAGTACGTGAGCCGAGAGTTCGGCGCCGACTCAGCCGCCGGCGCCGTGTACGCCCTGTCGGAGGTGCTCAGCGAGCTGCAGAACCGAACTCGTCGCTCTGCTCGCGGAAGGGTGGCGTCGACAGGCGGCACGACTTTGCCGAGCTGCTCGCGGGATGGATCTTTCCCACCTTGCCGATGCGGAGGCAGGCGGCACGCTGCTGCTCGATGCCCTGCACGGTTCCCTGTTCCGGTCGGCTGTGAACCTGGGCCGGACTTCCCCCCTGACAACCCTCGAACACTTTCTGGAGATGTGGAGATGACCTCTCGCAACTGGCGTGGCCGTGTATTCATCGGCACGAGCGCTGACGGCAAGATCGCCCGTGACGACGGATCGCTCGAATGGCTGACCGACCCGCCGGCCCGCCATCATGATGTCCCGACCACCGCCGACCGCCCCGCCCTGGTCTGGGAGACATTCTTCGAAACGGTCGACGCCATCGTCATGGGCCGTGCCACCTACGACTCCGTGCTCGGCTTCGGGGAGTGGCCGTTCGAGGGCAGGCACGTTCTCGTCCTCACCACGAGATCGGTCATCGAAGACCCTCGCGTCGCACGGCTTCGTCGATCGATGATGTGACTCGCCTGCTCGACGAACTCGGCGCAAGAGATGTGTACATCGATGGGGGCCGCACCATCCAGTCCTTCCTCCGTGCAGGTCTCGTCGATGAGCTCACTCTCTCCGTGGCGCCGATCATCCTCGGGTCCGGGCGTTCGCTGTTCGGAGAGCTCGACGAGGACGTGCTGCTCACGGTCCGCGGCAGCCACGCCACAGACGATGGCTGGTCCGCACCACGTACGACGTCGTCGCCGGCTGAGGCGCGGACGGTTCCCTGCGAGCGGCGCGAAGATGGGGGAGTGAACCGTACCGACCGTCTCTACGCTCTCGTCGAGGAGCTGCGCGCAATGTCGCCCCGGCCGCGCAGCGCGCGCTGGCTGGCAGAGCGTTTTCGAGGTGTCCCGAAGAACGGTCGAGCGCGACCTCTCCGCTTTGCAGCAGGCGGGCCTCCCCATCTGGGCGGAGCCGGGGCGGACCGGTGGCTTACGTCATCGATGCCTGCCGCGGGACGCTCTGGGTCCTGCGAGGATCTTCCGCCAGCGGTCGCAGCGGGCTGCCGGAACGGACTGCGTCGTAGACCGCCGAGCCCGATCAGCACCGCGATCGCTTCATCGAGTGTGAACCCCGCAGGACCCAGCGTCGCGGCGGCATCGATGACGTAGCCACCGTCCGCCCCGGCTCCGCCCAGATGGGGAGGCCCGCCTGCTGCAAAGCGGAGAGGTCGCGCTCGACCGTTCTTCGGGACACCTCGAAACGCTCTGCCAGCCAGCGCGCGCTGCGCGGCCGGGGCGACATTGCGCGCAGCTCCTCGACGAGAGCGTAGAGACGGTCGGTACGGTTCACTCCCCCATCTTCGCGCCGCTCGCAGGGAACCGTCCGCGCCTCAGCGGCGACGACGTCGTACGTGGTGCGGACCAGCCCATCGTCTGTGGCGTGGCTGCCGCGGACCGTGAGCAGCACGTCCTCGTCGAGCTCTCCGAACAGCGAACGCCCGGACCCGAGGATGATCGGCGCCACGGAGAGAGTGAGCTCATCGACGAGACCTGCACGGAGGAAGGACGGATGGTGCGGCCCCCATCGATGTACACATCTCTTGCGCCGAGTTCGTCGAGCAGGCGAGTCACATCATCGATCGACGAAGCCGTGCGGACGCGAGGGTCTTCGATGACCGATCTCGTGGTGAGGACGAGAACGTGCCTGCCCTCGAACGGCCACTCCCCGAAGCCGAGCACGGAGTCGTAGGTGGCACGGCCCATGACGATGGCGTCGACCGTTTCGAAGAATGTCTCCCACCAGGGCGGGGCGGTCGGCGGTGGTCGGGACATCATGATGGCGGGCCGGCGGGTCGGTCAGCCATTCGAGCGATCCGTCGTCACGGGCGATCTTGCCGTCAGCGCTCGTGCCGATGAATACACGGCCACGCCAGTTGCGAGAGGTCATCTCCACATCTCCAGAAAGTGTTCGAGGGTTGTCAGGGGGGAAGTCCGGCCCAGGTTCACAGCCGACCGGAACAGGGAACCGTGCAGGGCATCGAGCAGCAGCGTGCCGCCTGCCTCCGCATCGGCAAGGTGGGAAAGATCCATCCCCGCGAGCAGCTCGGCAAGTCGTGCCGCCTGTCGACGCCACCCTTCCGCGAGCAGAGCGACGAGTTCGGGTTCCTGCAGCTCGCTGAGCACCTCCGACAGGGCGTACACGGCGCCGGCGGCTGAGTCGGCGCCGAACTCTCGGCTCACGTACTCGCGAAGCTCGGCATCGGCTTCGCGGCCCTCTGGCAGCGGACCATGCGGGATGAGCTGGATCCACCGACGCGTGAGCGCGTGCAGAAGACCCACCTTGGAACCGAAGCGCTTGATCAGGCCTGCCGGACCGATTCCCGCCGCCGGAGCGACATCCTGGAGCGACCAGGGCGTGAGATCAGCACGCTGCTCCAGTGCGCCGACGATGCGGGCGAGGAGCTCGTCGTCTTCGAGACGTCTAGGTCGGACCATACGGTTAGTAAATCACAATTCACTAACTCGGACGAGCCGGTGCCGGCCGGACGATGCAGGCGCGCTGTCCGACGCGAACATTCCGTGACCAAACCGTTGCATTCGTTACCTCGCCGTTATAGAGTGATCGCACGGTGAATGTTTGCTGTGGCATCCACCTCATGTGATTGCAGGACACTCTTGGTGCAAGGGACAAGGGCCGGTCGGGAGCCTCTCCGACCGGCCCTTTACTGTTGCCACTAATCTGTTCCCATGACCGATCGCAAGCTCGCCGTGCAGGCCTGGGAGAGCCTGTTCCGCGCTCAGCACGAGCTGTTCACCGAGATGAACGCCGACTTCGACCACGGCGACCTCGCTCAGGCCGAATACGACGTCCTCCTCACGGTCACGCGCTCCCCGGACATGTCCGCACGTCTGCGAGATGTCACCGCCAACATGCTGATCAGCCAGCCGAGCGTCTCGCGCCTGATCGACCGGATGGTCACGCGCGGACTCGTCTCCAAGTGCCCCGATCCCGACGACGGCCGTGGCGCACTGATCAGGGCGACGGATGCCGGAGCCAAGGCGTTCCGCAGCATCGCAACCGTGCACGGGCGCTCCATCGCGTCGCGCATGTCGCGGCTCGACGACGAGGAGCTCAGGACGCTCCGCGATCTCGCCGAGAAGCTGCGCACCCGCTGACGCCGGTCAACGGACCGCCGTGTGGGGCGGACTTCTCCCCGATGGGAGGAGAATCAGAGCGATTCCCTCCTCCCCTCGGGGAGATCTCCTCCGTTCGGGATGTTCGCCTTCGCGCAGGGTGAGCCTGCAATCCCTTTTCTGGCAGGGTGGAGCCTGAACGCCGCGCGACCGCGCGGACACACGACCGCCCCCTCGGGGGGAACCAGGGAGGTCATCCATGGAGATCGCCGGAATCGTCGGCATCCTCGTCATCGTCGGAATCGCCGTAGCGATCGCCGTCGTCGTCCTGCTCATCCTGCTGCTGTTCGCACGCAGCTGGATCAAGGTGGCTCGCGCCGATGAGGCGCTCGTCATCTCGGGACGCAAGCAGAAGGTGCAGCGCGCTGTCATCTCTGCAGACGGCTCGACCAGGGACGAGATGTCGGAGTCGCCCGTCACGGTCATCGTGAACGGCAAGTCCCTGGTCAACCCGATCACCCAGCGCCACGAGATCATCTCGCTGCGCTCACGCCAGGTGTCGCTCAATGCCGAGGCGCAGTCCCTCGACAGCGTCACGCTCAACGTCGACGGCGTCGCGATCGTGAAGATCGGCTCGGATCCCATCCTCGTGCGGCGTGCAGCCGAGCGCTTCGCCTCGCAGGACAAGGCGATCGAGCAGTTCACCACGGAGCAGCTCGAAGGTGCGCTCCGCGGCATCGTCGCCACGCTCTCCGTCGTCGAGCTGATGCGCGAGCGGAAGAAGTTCTCCGACCAGATCGCCGCCGACGTCTCGCAGGAGCTCGCCGAGCAGGGTCTGATCCTGGACTCGTTCCAGATCAAGGGGATCACGACAAGGTCGGCTACATCCAGTCGCTCGGTGCCCCCGAGATCCAGGCGAAGCGTCAGTCGGCTGAGATCTCGCAGACCAACGCCGACCGTGCGATCAACCAGAAGAACATCGCCAACCAGGAAGCGAACCTGGTCGAGCAGACGGCCCTCGACACGAACACGCCAACGCCGGCATCGGCCGTGCACGGGCCGAGGCCGAGCAGGCCGAGACCTCGCCCGCGAGCAGGCTCAGCAGGCCGTCCTGCAGCAGCAGGCCGAGAACCGTCAGGCCCAGCTCGACGCCGACGTGAAGCGCGTCGCCGACGCGCAGCGCTACGAGGCCGAGACCCGGGCACAGGCAGAGCTCTACACGCGTGAGCGTGCGGCCGAGGCCGGCGCCATCGAGCAGGTCAAGCAGGCCGAGGCGCGCACCGCATCGCCGAGCAGCAGGCCCAGGCCGACAAGGCCAAGGCCGATGGTGAGGCCGCAGCCGCGATCGCCCGTGCGACCGGTGAGGCCGACGCGCTGCGCGCCCAGGCCGAGGCCGAGTCCGAGGCCCGTCGCCTCCGCGCCAACGCCGAAGCCGACGCGATCCGCGCCGAGGGTGAGGCGCGAGCCGCCGCCGTCGAGGCCGAGGCGAAGGCCATCGCCTCGAACCAGGACGCCTTCCTGTCGCAGCGCGTCCTCGACGTGCTGCCGTCGATCATGGCGGAGTTCTCGAAGGGCTACGCCGCGATCGGCAACGTGTCGATCATCGGCGGCTCGAGCGAGGACGGCGCTCGAACGTCGTCGGCGCCGACAGTGCCAAGGCGCTGAAGTCGGTGTTCGACAGCGTCAGCTCGGCGACCGGGCTCGACCTGGCCTCGATCATCCAGGGCCAGGCCGTCGGCCGCGGCATCGGCGAGGGTGTGGCCTCCGCTACGGCGCCGACCACCCGGAAGTCGACCCCGACCACCCCGCCGCCGCCCGCACCGCCGGCTCCCGCCGCGGAGTAGTCACCACAGTCAGCACAGCGGATGCCGCGGCCGGTTCGGTCGCGGCATCCGTCGTCTCCGGCGTCCACGGACCCACTGCTCTCGCGCGTTCGGTTAGTGTCGCGCGTTCGGTTTCCATGACTCCGGAGATTCGCCGGCATGTGCCGCCAGGTGACCGGATACCAGCCGAAGCGCCCCGGATCTCCGGAGTTGCGGAGAGCGGGCAGACTGGAGGAGTGCCGCCCGACTCCTTCGACCTCGCCACCATCGGCGCGGGTCTGTCGTTCGCGGCCGCCCTCGACGAGGTCGCAGCGGCACTCGACGAGAGCCGCGCCCTGGTCGTGAGCGCCCCGCCCGGCACCGGCAAGACCACGCTCGTGCCGCCCCTTCTCGCGTCACGCTCCCCGGACGCGTCATCGTCACGCAGCCGCGACGGGTCGCCGCACGTGCAGCCGCCCGGCGGCTCGCCCAGCTCGACGGCACGCCGCTCGGCACTCGCGTCGGGTTCACCGTCCGCGGCGAGCGCGCGGTGGGACGCGAGACGCGGGTCGAGTTCGTCACGGCCGGCGTGCTGCTGCGGCGGATGCTCGACGATCCAGGACTCGACGGAGTCGACGCCGTCCTCATCGACGAGGTGCACGAGCGCGCCGTCGAGACCGACCTGCTCATCGGACTGCTCTCCGAGGTGCGCGAGCTGCGCGACGACCTGCACGTCGTGGCCATGTCCGCCACTCTCGACGCCGAGCGCATCGCCGCGGCCCTGGGCACGGACGACGATCCCGCGCCCATCGTCGACCATGACGTCCCCGCCTTCCCGCTCGCCGAACGCTGGGCGCCGAGCCCCGTGCCCCGTCTCGACGAGCGCGGGGTGACCAGAGGCTTCCTCGAGCACGTGGCCGCCACTGCGGTCGCCGGGGCGCAGGATCTCGTGCGCACCGAGCCCGCCGCCGACGTGCTCGTCTTCGCCCCCGGCGCCCGCGAGATCTCCGAGATCGCCCGCCGCATCCGCGACGCGGGCGGCGGGTTCGACGTGCGGGAGCTGCACGGACAGATCCGGGCTCCGAGCAGGATGCGGTGATCCGCGGTCGCGCTCCCGCCGACCCACCGCGCATCATCGTCACGACTCCCTCGCCGAGTCCTCGCTCACCGTGCCGGGGGTGCGTCTCGTGGTGGACACCTGTCTGTCCCGGCATCCGCAGCGCGATGCCGCCCGCGGCATGAC
>NZ_FNSQ01000007.1 GCF_900105205.1 Microbacterium hydrocarbonoxydans
ACCTATGCGATCGTGCGCCGGCGTCGCGACTTCGCGAGCATCACCCAGTTCGCCGCCGACCACTACGAGGTCCGGGTGCAGGCATCCTCGCTCGCGAAGGCGCGTCTGGCTCTCGGTGCGGCGACGCCCGCCCCGGTGCGCGCGCCGGTCAACCTCGACGAGCCGCCGCGCTACGGCGAGCGGATCACGCCGGGCGCCCAGCCCGCACCGACTCCTCCCGCACCGACCCCTCCCGCACCGGAGGAGCCCGCTGCCGGGTCCTCGCCTGTTCCTGCCGCGGAACCCACTCCGCCGCTGGGGGTCCGGACGCTCCTCCGTCGGACCCCGCCGTTCCTCCGCGCCCGGCCGATCCCGCCGCTCCTCCGATCGATGAACCGCAGCAGCCGGGTGCGCCCGGGGTGCCGCCCACGTCGGCGGGCACGGCCTGATGGCCGACGCGCCTCGCGAGTCGGGACAGCCTTCGCAGCCGTACTCCGTGCCCGCGCACCCACCCGTCCCGCCGGCACCTCCCGCCGCGCCCGGAGGTTCCGGACAGGTCGCCGCACCGGTATACGGCGACCTGCCGCCTCAAGCGCCAGGGCACGTCCAGCCTCAGGCGTCCCGGTACGCCCCCCTCAGGCTCCAGGGTACGTCCAGCCTCAGGTGTCCGCGCCGGGGTATGCGCCTCCTCAGGCGCCCGGGTACGTCCACCCCAGTCGCAGGGGTACGCCCCGCCGCAGACTCCCGGCGCCTACCCGACCGGCGGATACCCCGCAGGCACCTACCCGGCGGCCGTTCCGCCGCGGGGACTGCTGCCCTGGGCCCTCGGCCTCCTGATCCTGTTCCCGGTGCCTTTCCTGGGGGGACTCCTGTCCGGAATCGCCATGGCGGTGAGCGGGGGAGCGTCGCGCCGGTTCGGCGGTGTCGCCCGTGAGAACGCGCGTGCCGCACTGAACTGGGGCCTCACCTACCTGCTGGTCTCGACGGTCCTCATCGTCTCGCACTTCGTGATCCTCTCACGCTCACCGAGGACTCGCCTACCGGGTTCTATCCGATCGGCATCCCGATCACCGTGTACTTCGCGCTGTCGCTGCTCCACCGTCCTCGTGATCGTGGGCATGGTGCGCGCCTCGAGCGGCAAGGTCATGCGCGTGCCGTTCGCCATCCCGTACCTGCGCGCCTGATGACCGAGATCCGCGTCGAGCTGCCCACCGGCCCGACGACCGTCTCCGCCGACTGGGCGGGCGACGGCGAAGGCGCGATCGTCGTGATCGCTCATGGGGCGGGAACCGGCAAGGACCATCCCTTTCTCCTCGGATTCTCGGAGGCGCTGGTCGAACACGGATTCCGGACGCTACGGTTCAACTTCCCGTACGTCGAGCAGGGGCGGCGGATGCCCGGACCGGCTGCCCACGCGATCGCGACGTGGCGAGCAGTCGTCGATGTCGCGCGACAGCAGGCTCCCGAGGCGCCGATCTGGGCCGCGGGGAAGTCGTACGGCGGCCGGATGGCCTCGATGGCGGTGGCGGAGGGACTCGTCGTCGACGGCCTCGCCTACCTCGGCTACCCACTGCATGCTCCGGGCAAGCCCGAGAAGCCCCGTGCCGAGCACCTGCCGGCGATCGCGATCCCGCAGCTGTTCGTGGAGGGCACGAACGACCCGTTCATCCAGCCGCTGTCGCAGTTCGAGGAGGTCGTCGCCACCTGCCAGGACGCGCGGGTGGTCTGGATCGACGGCGGCGGCCACACGTTCGAGATCAAGGGACAGCGGCGTCCGGCATCCGAGATCGGCGCGTCGCTCGCACCGATCGTCGCGGATTTCGCGGCCTAGTCAGCCGATCGCCGACAGCTCCGGGTCGTGCAGCAGCCGGCGCATGGTCGAGAGGCCGAGTGCACTCATCGGCGGGTTCGAGCGCTCGTAGTACCAGACCAGGCCCATCGCCTGCTGGAGCGCCCAGGCGGCGCCGCGCCGCCATTCCGCGGTCTCGACATCCAGCCCGCTCCTGATCAGCTCGCGCCGACGCTCATCGAAGAGGTGCCAGCACACGACGAGATCGAGCGCTCGATCGGCGGGACCGAAGCCGCCGCCGTCGAGCACCCCGGACAGGCGATTCTGCGAGACGAGCAGATTGAACGGCGTGAGGTCGCGATGGCTCATGACGTCGGGGCCGACGGACGGCAGCTCGCGCAGCTCGGCCCACAGCCGTCGCACCCGATCGGCGTCGAGCAGGTGCGCGCCCTTCCCGATGCACTCGGCGACCCACTCGTCGTGGTCGGTGAGTGTGCCCCCTCTGCCGTGCCCGTCGAAGGAGCGCCCGCGGACGGGTGCCGCGCGCAGTGCGGAGACCATCGCGACGACGTCGAGGGCGAGCGGATCCGACGACTCATGGTCCACCGGGCTCGCCGGTTCACCGGGCAGCCACGTCTGCACCGACCAGGCGGAGGGGTACTCCGGCGTCGGCTCGCCCACGCCGTGCGGCTGCGGTGACGGGATGACACTGAACTCGGCCAGCTCCGCCAGGGCGTCCGATTCGGCGCGCACCACGGCCTCCGACTCGGGCAGTAGCGGAAACCGCGCTGCCAGGTCGTCGCCGATCCGGACGATCGTGTTGACCGTGCCGGTGGTGTGCACCCGCCGCACCGGCACGGAGGCGAGCTCGGGGAAGCGCTGAGCGATCAATCGCTCGGCGTCATCGTCAGAGAGGCCGAGCTCACCCTCGTGCATCTCGGTGCGTCAGCCCTGGACTCGCGCGATCCAGGCCTCGACCTCGTCGGCGGTGCGCGGGATGTCGGCGGACAGGTTGACGGGTCCGTCCTCGGTCATCAGGATGTCGTCCTCGATGCGCACGCCGATCCCGCGGTACTCGGCCGGAACGGTGAGGTCGTCGATCTGGAAGTACAGCCCCGGCTCGATCGTGAACACCATGCCAGGAGCGAGGATGCCGTCGTAGTACATCTCGCGACGCGCCTGCGCGCAGTCGTGCACGTCGATGCCGAGGTGGTGCGAGGTGCCGTGCACCATGTAGCGGCGGTGCTGTCCACCGGCGTCTGCGTCGAGGGCCTCCTCGGCGGACACCGGGAGCAGGCCCCACTCGGCCACGCGGGCGGCGATCACACGCATCGCGGCCTCGTGCACCTCGCGGAAGCGCACGCCGATCCTGGCTGCCGCGAAGGCGGCGTCAGCGGCCTCGCGCACTGTCTCGTACACCCGCCGCTGCACCTCGGTGAAGGTGCCGGAGACGGGCAGGGTGCGCGTGATGTCGGCCGTGTAGAGGCTGTCCGCCTCGACACCAGCGTCGACGAGGATCAGGTCGCCGGGGACGACGGTGCCGTCGTTGCGGGTCCAGTGCAGGTAGCAGGCGTGCGGGCCGGAGGCGGCGATCGTGTCGTATCCCTCGCCGTTTCCATCCTCCCGCGCGCGTCGGTGGAACACGCCCTCGACGACGCGCTCGCCCCGCGCGTGCGCGACGGCGTCGGGGAGGGAGCGGATGACGTCCTCGAACCCCTGGGCCGTGATGTCGACGGCACGGCGCATCTCGCCGATCTCGTACTCGTCCTTGATCAGGCGCAGCTCCGAGACGAAGCGGGTGAGGTCGTCGTGCTCGTCGAGCACGAGCTCGCCCTCGGTGGACGCGAAGTCCTGCAGGTGGGCGGTGGCGAGGTCGAGGTCCGCCGAGACGCCTTCGAGCGAGGGGCGGGGGCCGATCCAGAACTCGCCGACCGTGGCATCCGCGTAGAACTCGGTCGTCGTCCGGTCGGCACGCTCGCGGAAGAACAGGGTGACGTCGTGCCCGGACTCCGTCGGGTCGAAGACCAGGATCGAGTCGGGCTCGGCATCCGACGCCCATCCGGTGAGATGCGCGAACGCGGAGTGCGCGCGGTACGGGTAGTCGGTGTCGTTGCTGCGCTGCTTCAACGAGCCGGCCGGGATCACCAGGCGCTGGCCCGGGAAGGCGGCCGAGACGGCCGCGCGGCGCGCGGCCGCGTACGACGCCTGGGCACGGGGCGTCGGGATCGACTCCGGTCGTTCGGCCCACCCGGTGGAGATCGTGTCGAGGAATCCGCGCGGGAAGGGCTGCTTGCGGTTCGTCGTCGTGCTCGCGGCGGCCGCGGTCTCGGTGGTGGGCTCTGCGATCGTGTCGGGTTCTGCGGTGCTCATCCCTCCAGTCTGTCACCTGCGGGCGGAGCGCGGGATGTCAGCCGGCGGGCTCGAGCTGCACGACGAGACCCCGGTGATCGCTGCCGCCTCCGCCGCCGATCACGACCGAGCCGGTGGGCGTCCAGTTCGGCGAGGCCATGACGTGATCGATCGGGGTGCTGAGCAGCGCCGGCAGCGAGCTCGGCCAGGTGCCGCTGAATCCGTTGCCCGTGCGCGACGCCGCGTCGCGGCAGTAGCCCATGTCGCCGCCGTCGACTCCGAGGCCCGCCATGTGATCGATCGTCGCGTTGAAATCACCGGCCAGCAGGAAGTCGCCGGCGGGGCACTGGTCCGCGATCCAGCGCAGGTCGCTCTGCCACTGGGCCATGTCCTCCATACGCGGAGCGACGGCATGAACGGCGACGATGGCCGGTCCGCTTCCGTCGACCGGCATCAGCACAGCGGAGGGCACCGAGCCGGTGTTGTTCGAGCCGTCCTCCGAGGACTCGATGACGGAGTACTCGCCGAGGTCGGGCGAGACGAGCACCGTCGTGTGCCAGGACTTGGGTCCGTCGACCACATCGGGCTTGAACTGCACGTGGTGCACCCACATCGGATGGCCCTGTTCGCGCAGCATCACGGCGATCTGCTCACCGACCTCCTCCGTCGTCTCGGGAAGAGCCACGACATCGGCGCCGCGATCGAGGATCTGCTGTGCGATCTCGTCGGCGGAGACCTCGTCTCCCGCGGTGTTCCAGGTGAGCACCCGGATGCTCGACTCCGTCGGCTCGGGCAGCGTGTCGGCCCCGAAGCCGCGCAGGTAGCCGATCGCGCCGGTCGCGGCTGCTCCCAGCAGCGCCACGATCAGCACGGACGCCGCGAAGCCTCGAAGGGGCTTCGCGAGCAGGAGCAGCAAGGACAGCACCGCGACGACCAGGAAAGCCGCCAGGACCACGCCGCGTGCGGCCACGATCTGCGCGAACGGGAAGGTCTGCTCGAGATGGAAGAGCTGCGGCCACACCACGACCGCCGTCGCGATCGCGAGCAGCACGGTGAAGAGGATCCCCAGGAGACGAAACATCCCCTCAAGCCTAGAAGTCCTCTCTGTGAAGTCCCTGCCGCGGGCGCCGCGCGTCCGGCCGCGCGTCCGACGGTCGCCGCCATCGGTACGCTCGGAGGATGGCCGTCGCTCCCTCACCTCGCTTCGCTGGTCCCTCCGACCTGCATATGCACTCGAACCACTCGGACGGCACGCAGTCACCGGCCGAGGTCGTGCGGCAGGCCCACGCTCACGGGGTACGCACCCTCGCGCTCACCGACCACGACCGCACGACCGGTGGGACGAGGCCGCAGAGGCGAGCGCCGCGCGCGGCATGACGTTCATCCCGGGATGGAGCTCTCCGCCAAGCACGAGTGGCGCAGCGTCCACGTACTGGGGTACCTGTTCGACCCCTGATGCCGACCTGGTCGCTCCGCGGCGACGTACGGCCGGGCCGAGCGGATCGTGCGCAGCATCGGCCGAGACTACGACCTGGACTGGGACGACGTGCTGGCCCAGACCACCCTGCCCCCACATCGCCGACGCGCTGATCGCGAGCCGCGATTTCGACGGCAATCCGCGCGAGGGTACGAGCCGCACTATGCGCCGGACCACCGCTGTGCGTCTGATCACGGCGCCGGGGAGTGCCGATGCGCATCCCGTCACGGCCGGGCGTGACCGGATGATGCCGTGCCGTGAACGGCTGATCGATGCGGGGCTCGGCGGTTTCCGGTGCGCACCTGGCCGACGTCACGGCTTGCCCGCGCCGTGATAGTCGCTCGAGCCCGTCACGATCAGGTCGTGCGACGCGGCGAGGGCGCGCAGCGTCCGCTTGCCCGCCTCGGTGTCTCGCGATGGTCGATCTCGAAACGCCGAGCCCCGCATCGATCAGCCGTTCGATGAACGCACGGGCATCATCCGGTCACGCCCGGCGTGACGGGATGCGCGATGATCGGCACTCCCCGGCGCCCGTGATCAGACGCACAGCGGTCAGCGGGTCCGGCGCATAGTGCGGCTCGTAACCCTCGCGCGGATGCAGGATGCCGTCGAGGCCCGTGCGATCGCGGACGATCCTCGCGGATCAGCGCGTCGGCGATGTGGGGTCGTCCCACCGTGGCATCCAGGGTGGTCTGGGCCAGCACGTCGTCCGATCCAGGTCGTAGTCTCGCCGATGCTGCGCACGATCGCTCGGCCCGGCCGTACGGTCGCCGCGGATGCGTCCGTCTCGGCGACCAGGTCGGCATCGAGGGGGTCGAACAGGTACCCCAGTACGTGACGCTGCGCCACTCGTGCTTGGCGGAGAGCTCCATCCCGGGGATGAACGTCATGCCGCGCGCGGCGCTCGCCTCTGCGGCCTCGTCCCACCCGGTCGTGCGGTCGTGGTCGGTGAGCGCGAGGGTGCGTACCCCGTGAGCGTGGGCCTGCCGCACGACCTCGGCCGGTGACTGCGTGCCGTCCGAGTGGTTCGAGTGCATATGCAGGTCGGAGGGACCAGCGAAGCGAGGTGAGGGAGCGACGGCCATCCTCCGAGCGTACCGATGGCGGCGACCGTCGGACGCGCGGCCGGACGCGCGGCGCCCGCGCAGGGACTTCACAGAGAGGACTTCTAGGCTTGAGGGATGTTTCGTCTCCTGGGGATCCTCTTCACCGTGCTGCTCGCGATCGCGACGGCGGTCGTGGTGTGGCCGCAGCTCTTCCATCTCGAGCAGACCTTCCCGTTCGCGCAGATCGTGGCCGCACGCGGCGTGGTCCTGGCGGCTTTCCTGGTCGTCGCGGTGCTGTCCTTGCTGCTCCTGCTCGCGAAGCCCCTTCGAGGCTTCGCGGCGTCCGTGCTGATCGTGGCGCTGCTGGGAGCAGCCGCGACCGGCGCGATCGGCTACCTGCGCGGCTTCGGGGCCGACACGCTGCCCGAGCCGACGGAGTCGAGCATCCGGGTGCTCACCTGGAACACCGCGGGAGACGAGGTCTCCGCCGACGAGATCGCACAGCAGATCCTCGATCGCGGCGCCGATGTCGTGGCTCTTCCGAGACGACGGAGGAGGTCGGTGAGCAGATCGCCGTGATGCTGCGCGAACAGGGCCATCCGATGTGGGTGCACCACGTGCAGTTCAAGCCCGATGTGGTCGACGGACCCAAGTCCTGGCACACGACGGTGCTCGTCTCGCCCGACCTCGGCGAGTACTCCGTCATCGAGTCCTCGGAGGACGGCTCGAACAACACCGGCTCGGTGCCCTCCGCTGTGCTGATGCCGGTCGACGGAAGCGGACCGGCCATCGTCGCCGTTCATGCCGTCGCTCCGCGTATGGAGGACATGGCCCAGTGGCAGAGCGACCTGCGCTGGATCGCGGACCAGTGCCCCGCCGGCGACTTCCTGCTGGCCGGTGATTTCAACGCGACGATCGATCACATGGCGGGCCTCGGAGTCGACGGCGGCGACATGGGCTACTGCCGCGACGCGGCGTCGCGCACGGGCAACGGATTCAGCGGCACCTGGCCGAGCTCGCTGCCGGCGCTGCTCAGCACCCCGATCGATCACGTCATGGCCTCGCCGAACTGGACGCCCACCGGCTCGGTCGTGATCGGCGGCGGAGGCGGCAGCGATCACCGGGGTCTCGTCGTGCAGCTCGAGCCCGCCGGCTGACATCCCGCGCTCCGCCCGCAGGTGACAGACTGGAGGGATGAGCACCGCAGAACCCGACACGATCGCAGAGCCCACCACCGAGACCGCGGCCGCCGCGAGCACGACGACGAACCGCAAGCAGCCCTTCCCGCGCGGATTCCTCGACACGATCTCCACCGGGTGGGCCGAACGACCGGAGTCGATCCCGACGCCCCGTGCCCAGGCGTCGTACGCGGCCGCGCGCCGCGCGGCCGTCTCGGCCGCCTTCCCGGGCCAGCGCCTGGTGATCCCGGCCGGCTCGTTGAAGCAGCGCAGCAACGACACCGACTACCCGTACCGCGCGCACTCCGCGTTCGCGCATCTCACCGGATGGGCGTCGGATGCCGAGCCCGACTCGATCCTGGTCTTCGACCCGACGGAGTCCGGGCACGACGTCACCCTGTTCTTCCGCGAGCGTGCCGACCGGACGACGACCGAGTTCTACGCGGATGCCACGGTCGGCGAGTTCTGGATCGGCCCCCGCCCCTCGCTCGAAGGCGTCTCGGCGGACCTCGACCTCGCCACCGCCCACCTGCAGGACTTCGCGTCCACCGAGGGCGAGCTCGTGCTCGACGAGCACGACGACCTCACCCGCTTCGTCTCGGAGCTGCGCCTGATCAAGGACGAGTACGAGATCGGCGAGATGCGCCGTGCCGTCGACATCACGGCCCAGGGGTTCGAGGACGTCATCCGCTCCCTCCCCGACGCCGTCGCGCACGCGCGGGGCGAGCGCGTCGTCGAGGGCGTGTTCCACCGACGCGCGCGGAGGATGGAAACGGCGAGGGATACGACACGATCGCCGCCTCCGGCCCGCACGCCTGCTACCTGCACTGGACCCGCAACGACGGCACCGTCGTCCCCGGCGACCTGATCCTCGTCGACGCTGGTGTCGAGGCGGACAGCCTCTACACGGCCGACATCACGCGCACCCTGCCGTCTCCGGCACCTTCACCGAGGTGCAGCGGCGGGTGTACGAGACAGTGCGCGAGGCCGCTGACGCCGCCTTCGCGGCAGCCAGGATCGGCGTGCGCTTCCGCGAGGTGCACGAGGCCGCGATGCGTGTGATCGCCGCCCGCGTGGCCGAGTGGGGCCTGCTCCCGGTGTCCGCCGAGGAGGCCCTCGACGCAGACGCCGGTGGACAGCACCGCCGCTACATGGTGCACGGCACCTCGCACCACCTCGGCATCGACGTGCACGACTGCGCGCAGGCGCGTCGCGAGATGTACTACGACGGCATCCTCGCTCCTGGCATGGTGTTCACGATCGAGCCGGGGCTGTACTTCCAGATCGACGACCTCACCGTTCCGGCCGAGTACCGCGGGATCGGCGTGCGCATCGAGGACGACATCCTGATGACCGAGGACGGACCCGTCAACCTGTCCGCCGACATCCCGCGCACCGCCGACGAGGTCGAGGCCTGGATCGCGCGAGTCCAGGGCTGACGCACCGAGATGCACGAGGGTGAGCTCGGCCTCTCTGACGATGACGCCGAGCGATTGATCGCTCAGCGCTTCCCCGAGCTCGCCTCCGTGCCGGTGCGGCGGGTGCACACCACCGGCACGGTCAACACGATCGTCCGGATCGGCGACGACCTGGCAGCGCGGTTTCCGCTACTGCCCGAGTCGGAGGCCGTGGTGCGCCGAATCGGACGCCCTGGCGGAGCTGGCCGAGTTCAGTGTCATCCCGTCACCGCAGCCGCACGGCGTGGGCGAGCCGACGCCGGAGTACCCCTCCGCCTGGTCGGTGCAGACGTGGCTGCCCGGTGAACCGGCGAGCCCGGTGGACCATGAGTCGTCGGATCCGCTCGCCCTCGACGTCGTCGCGATGGTCTCCGCACTGCGCGCGGCACCCGTCCGCGGGCGCTCCTTCGACGGGCACGGCAGAGGGGGCACACTCACCGACCACGACGAGTGGGTCGCCGAGTGCATCGGGAAGGGCGCGCACCTGCTCGACGCCGATCGGGTGCGACGGCTGTGGGCCGAGCTGCGCGAGCTGCCGTCCGTCGGCCCCGACGTCATGAGCCATCGCGACCTCACGCCGTTCAATCTGCTCGTCTCGCAGAATCGCCTGTCCGGGTGCTCGACGGCGGCGGCTTCGGTCCCGCCGATCGAGCGCTCGATCTCGTCGTGTGCTGGCACCTCTTCGATGAGCGTCGGCGCGAGCTGATCAGGAGCGGGCTGGATGTCGAGACCGCGGAATGGCGGCGCGGCGCCGCCTGGGCGCTCCAGCAGGCGATGGGCCTGGTCTGGTACTACGAGCGCTCGAACCCGCCGATGAGTGCACTCGGCCTCTCGACCATGCGCCGGCTGCTGCACGACCCGGAGCTGTCGGCGATCGGCTGACTAGGCCGCGAAATCCGCGACGATCGGTGCGAGCGACGCGCCGATCTCGGATGCCGGACGCCGCTGTCCCTTGATCTCGAACGTGTGGCCGCCGCCGTCGATCCAGACCACCCGCGCGTCCTGGCAGGTGGCGACGACCTCCTCGAACTGCGACAGCGGCTGGATGAACGGGTCGTTCGTGCCCTCCACGAACAGCTGCGGGATCGCGATCGCCGGCAGGTGCTCGGCACGGGCTTCTCGGGCTTGCCCGGAGCATGCAGTGGGTAGCCGAGGTAGGCGAGGCCGTCGACGACGAGTCCCTCCGCCACCGCCATCGAGGCCATCCGGCCGCCGTACGACTTCCCCGCGGCCAGATCGGCGCCTCGGGAGCCTGCTGTCGCGCGACATCGACGACTGCTCGCCACGTCGCGATCGCGTGGGCAGCCGGTCCGGGCATCCGCCGCCCCTGCTCGACGTACGGGAAGTTGAACCGTAGCGTCCGGAATCCGTGTTCGACCAGCGCCTCCGAGAATCCGAGGAGAAGGGATGGTCCTTGCCGGTTCCCGCCCCATGAGCGATCACGACGATCGCGCCTTCGCCGTCGCCCGCCCAGTCGGCGGAGACGGTCGTCGGGCCGGTGGGCAGCTCGACGCGGATCTCGGTCATCAGGCGCGCAGGTACGGGATGGCGAACGGCACGCGCATGACCTTGCCGCTCGAGGCGCGCACCATGCCCACGATCACGAGGACGAGGTGGAGCAGCGACAGCGCGAAGTACACGTGATCGGGATGCCGATCGGATAGAACCCGGTAGGCGAGTCCTCGGTGAGCGTGAAGAGGATCACGAAGTGCGAACGATGAGGACCGTCGAGACCAGCAGGTAGGTGAGGCCCCAGTTCAGTGCGGCACGCGCGTTCTCACGGGCGACACCGCCGAACCGGCGCGACGCTCCCCCGCTCACCGCCATGGCGATTCCGGACAGGAGTCCCCCCAGGAAAGGCACCGGGAACAGGATCAGGAGGCCGAGGGCCCAGGGCAGCAGTCCCCGCGGCGGAACGGCCGCCGGGTAGGTGCCTGCGGGGTATCCGCCGGTCGGGTAGGCGCCGGGAGTCTGCGGCGGGGCGTACCCCTGCGACTGGGGGTGGACGTACCCGGGCGCCTGAGGAGGCGCATACCCCGGCGCGGACACCTGAGGCTGGACGTACCCTGGAGCCTGAGGCGGGGCGTACCGGGACGCCTGAGGCTGGACGTGCCCTGGCGCTTGAGGCGGCAGGTCGCCGTATACCGGTGCGGCGACCTGTCCGGAACCTCCGGGCGCGGCGGGAGGTGCCGGCGGGACGGGTGGGTGCGCGGGCACGGAGTACGGCTGCGAAGGCTGTCCCGACTCGCGAGGCGCGTCGGCCATCAGGCCGTGCCCGCCGACGTGGGCGGCACCCCGGGCGCACCCGGCTGCTGCGGTTCATCGATCGGAGGAGCGGCGGGATCGGCCGGGCGCGGAGGAACGGCGGGGTCCGACGGAGAGCGTCCGGACCCCCAGCGGCGGAGTGGGTTCCGCGGCAGGAACAGGCGAGGACCCGGCAGCGGGCTCCTCCGGTGCGGGAGGGGTCGGTGCGGGAGGAGTCGGTGCGGGCTGGGCGCCCGGCGTGATCCGCTCGCCGTAGCGCGGCGGCTCGTCGAGGTTGACCGGCGCGCGCACCGGGGCGGGCGTCGCCGCACCGAGAGCCAGACGCGCCTTCGCGAGCGAGGATGCCTGCACCCGGACCTCGTAGTGGTCGGCGGCGAACTGGGTGATGCTCGCGAAGTCGCGACGCCGGCGCACGATCGCATAGGTCAC
>NZ_FNSQ01000008.1 GCF_900105205.1 Microbacterium hydrocarbonoxydans
CAGGCCGCCGTCGGTGCGCACCGCGCGATCGGCGATGACCGCCTGCTGCGGGTCGCCGAGCGGTTCGTCGAACACGCCATCGCTCGGCTCGGCGCCGACGACGCGGTCGAGTACTGCGGGCATCCGCTCATCGAGGCCGCGCTCGTCGAGCTGCACCGCACGACCGGAGCCGACGCGCCTCTCGCGCTCGCCGACGCGTTCGTGCGCCGACGCGGCGCGGGATTCCTCGGCGGAGTGATCTTCGGCGCGGAGTACTACCAGGACGAGCAGCCCGCCCTGGAGGCCACGAAGATGCGCGGCCATGCGGTGCGCGCCTCTACCTGAACCAGGGCATCACCGACCTGTACCTCGAGACCGGCGACCCCACGATGCTCGATGCGATGCGCACCCAGTGGGACGACCTGATCTCGCGCCGCATGTACCTCACCGGGGGCACCGGCGCCCGCCACGAGGACGAGGCGTTCGGCGAGGCGTTCGAAGCTGCCGCCCGACCGCGCCGTTACGCCGAGACCTGCGCGGGAGTCGCCCTCTTCGGCTGGGCCTGGCGCATGTACCTCGCGACCGGCGACGCCGCATGCATGGATGTCGCCGAGACCGCCCTCTACAACGTCGTCGCCGCAGGCATCTCGACCCGCGGAGACTCGTTCACCTACGTCAATCCGCTGCAGGTGCGCGACGAACGACCCTACGGCGGAGCGGAACCCGCCGGGCGACGACGCTGGTTCAGCTGCGCGTGCTGCCCGCCGAACCTCATGCGCACGTTCGCAGCCCTCGAGCACCACGTCGCGGCGGAGCGCCCGGACGGCCTCGACCTCGTTCTCTACGCTTCGGCAACCGTGCAGGCGCACGGCGCATCGGTCACGATCGACACCGCATACCCGGCTGAGGCAGCATCCGCATCGTCGTGAGTGGAGACGCCGCCGCGGGGCGTCGACGACTGGCCCTTCGCGTGCCGGAATGGGTGTCAGGCCGCACGGTCACGCTGCTCGCGACGGCGAGACGTGGATGCGGTCGTCGACGACGGTGGATCCTGATCGACGACGCGCTCGTCGACGGCGCCGAGATCGAGCTGCGGCTGCCGGTGGAAGTCGACGTCATCCACCGCATCCGCTCATCGACGCCGTGCGGGAACCGTCGCCGTCCGACGCGGACCGGTCGTCTACTGCGCGGTCGGTGACGCGATGATCTGATGGTCGACGCGGACGCTCTGGCCGCCAGGCCTGTCGCGCGGACGGGAGGCGCTGCGGGTGGCCTTCTCGGACCGCGGATCACCGTCGCGGCGCACCGGGTGCGAACCGGCGGTGCGCAGGCGCTGTATGCACGCGGGGTCGACCGCGCAACATCCGACGAGATCGTGGTCGAGCTGCGGCCGTTCGCGGAGTTCGACGGCGGCACGGCAATGCGGGTGTGGATGCCGACGTCGGGGCGCTGAGCAGCCCGGCCGGGGCGTGGCCGGGCCGAGCGCGGGCGGGGTCAAAGACGCACCCGAAACCGGGCACGGGCGGGTGCGGGTCACAAACGCACCCGAAACGGGCGCCAGCGATGCGAAAGTGACCACCACCGTGGCACAAGCGGTGCAGGGCAGGAACGCAGGGATGCGGAGCGGGGCCGACCTGAGATCGGCCCCGCTCCGTGCATCAGGGCTGGATGAGGATGCCATCGACCCGGCGCGCGATGCCGAGAGGGTTCGCCTCTTTGAGGGCATCCGGCAGCAGGCTCTCGGGAACGTTCTGGTAGCAACGGCCGCAGGAACCGGGTGATCGCCGCCATTCCACCGAGGTCGAGCCGACGGCTGTCGTCGCGGGTACGGCCGCCGTGCTGCTGCGCCCAGGTCACCGACACTCCGGTGGGCCACTGGTTCCAGAGCACGCGTCCGCCCGCTCCGACAGCTTGGGAAGAAGGTCGACGGCGATCTCGTCGTCGTCTTCGCCGATGATCGTGGCGGTCAGCTGCCCCTCGAGGCTGTCGGCGATGTCGAGCAGCTCGTTCTCGTCGTCGTAGGTCACCACCAGCGCCGCAGGACCGAACATCTCGCTCATGAGCGTGTGCATCTCGTCGCGCAGAGTCGCGATCGACGTCTCGAGCAGCACGGGAGACGGAGCACCGGCATCCGCATCCGCATCCGCCTCCGACCTCGCACCGGCGGAGAGCGTGCGCACGCCCGCGACTCCCCGGGTCGAGGCGAGCGAGTCGCGGAAGCCGCTCTCGATCCCACCGTTCAGCAGTGCGGATGCGGCCGGGAGCCGCTGGCCCTCGAGCTCCGCGACGATCGACGATCCCGCGGGCACGAACAGCACTCCTGGCTTGGTGCAGAGCTGTCCGGCGCTGCCGGTGACGGAGGCGACGAAGTCGCGGGCGATGCCGGCGGCATCCCTCTCGGCGGCCCGCCGCGTCACGAACGCGGGGTTCGTGCTGCCGAGCTCTCCGTAGAAGGGAATCGGCTCGGGCGGCTCGACGCGATGTCGAACAGGGCGCGTCCGCCTCGCACCGATCCGGTGAACGCCGCGGCCTTGATGCCGGATGCTCGCAGCGCGCGCACTCCCGCCTCGGTGCCGTGGATCGTCTGGAAGAGGCCTTCGGCGCCCGGCCGAGGCGAGGGCATCGATCACGACGGCAGCCGTCGCGTCGGACAGCTCGGGGTGTCCGTGATGCGCCTTGAGCACCACGGCGTTGCCCGCGGCGAGCGCACTCGCGTGTCTCCCCTGCGACGGAGAACGCGAAGGGAAGTTGCTCGCGGCGAAGACGAGCGTCGCGCCGATGGGCTCGAGCTGACGGCGCAGATCGGGGCGTGGGCGCCCATCGGCCACTCGGCGTCGGCGTGGTCGATGCGGGCGTCGAGCCAGAGGCCCTCGGGCAGCATCTCGGCGAACATGCGCAGCTGGAAGCTCGTGCGACGCAGCTCGCCCCGCAGTCGCGGCTCGGCCAGATGCGTCTCGCGCTGCGCGATCGGGATCAGCTCGTCGGCATGCTGGTCGAGGGCATCCGCCACCGCGACGAGCGCACGGCTGCGCTCGTCGATGCCGGCGCGCTTCCACTGCTCGGATGCGCGCACCGCGCGATCGATGATCTGGTCGACGCTGTCGTCTGACGTGTCGTGCATGGTCATGACTCCTCCTGGTTCGGGTGGTGCGGCACGAGCGCGGCGAGGTCGCCGAGCGACACGGGCACGCCCACCTGTCGATTGGTCAAGGATTCGAGGGCGGGGGCGTCGACGACGCCTCCGGTGCGGTGGCGACGAGCTTGGAGAGGGCGAATCCGCACACCCGCCCCTGGCAGAGCCCATGCCGGGGCGGGCGGTGACCCGCACGTCTCTGGCGTCGTCGGCGCGGAGCCCGTCGACCGCGTCGGTCACCTCGGCCGCGGTCACCTCTTCGCAGCGGCAGATGTGGGTCTCGGGGTCAGCCACTCATTCCACGCGTCGGGAACGGGCTGGCTCGGTGCATGCCGATCGCGAAGCGCCGCCCCGACGCAGACGCCGGCGATGCCGTGCCATCCGTCGGGCGTCGGTCGAGACGCCGAGATCCTGTGCGACCGCGGATCCGCGAGCTCGCCCTCGGCGCACGATGCGATGGCTCCGCCGATGCCGGTGACCTCCCCGCGGCGAAGACGAGCGGATCGGATGCGCGCAGGTCGTCGTCGACGTCGATCACGAGCGATCCGTCGACATCGATGCGGGTGCGCAGGCCCAGTCCGACGGCCAGCTCGAGCTGCGGGGTGAAGCCCCAGCCGAAGGCGACGAGGTCGGCGGCCACGGTGCGCGTCGAGCCGGGACGCACGCGCCCCTTGCCGTCGACGCGGGCCAGCTCGACCTCGGACGCCCGCCCGGTGCCGCGCACCGCCGTGACGACAGTCCGCGTGCGCAGGGGCACTCGGTGACGCAGGAAGGTGGTGGCGTACTGCACGCCCTCCCACAGCTTGCCCGGCTCCTGCAGCGCACGCAGCGGAGTGGCCGCCCAGCGCGACAGCGCATTGGCGTCGACGACCTCGACCACCTCGACCCCGGCCTCGGCGAGTCCCGCGGCGACCGACAGCAGGAAGGGCCCGGTGCCCGCCACCACGGCGCGACGCCCGGCTCGCACCTGGTTGGCCTTGAGCATCGCCTGCACGCCGCCGGCGGCCATGACCCCGGGCAGCGTCCATCCGGGCACGGGCAGCTGTCGGTCGTAGGCGCCGGTCGCGATCACGAGCCGTCGCGCCCACGTGGTGCGCTCGGCGAGGGGCAGAGCGTCGGCGCCGCTCACTGCGCTGGTGCGCAGCGCCACCCTGTCGTCGAAGCCGTCGGTGCGCCACACCTGGCGTCCGGCGAGATGGCGGATGCGACCTGATGCCACGGATGCCGCGAGCCGGTCGCGCAGGTCGGTGTAGTGGTTCCAGTGGTGGTGGCCGGTGCTCTCGGGCGCGACGAAGGCGTCACGATGACGCTCGTCGGGGTGACGCCAGTACTGTCCGCCGGTCTGGCGCCCCGCGTCGATCAACACGACCTGCAGGCCGTGTTCGGCGGCGACGACCGCCGCGCTCAGCCCCGCGGGGCCGGCGCCGACGACCGCGACGTCGGCGAGAGGCTGATCGGATGCCGGGATGCTCTGCTCAGACATGAGGCTCCTGTGCGCTCGGGCCGGCGGACTGCGTCGACTCGGACGCCTCGGACTGCTCGGACGCCCCGGACGACAGCTCCGACAGCGACAGCGGCTCGTCGGGGTCGGAGCTCTGCACGACCTGCCCCGCGCACGCCTCGACCAGGCAGGCGCGCTGGCTGCGCACGCCGTCGACGGTCACGAGGCAGTCGAAGCACACTCCGATGCCGCAGAAGAGTCCGCGTGGGGCGTGGTCGCGGCGGGTCGTGCGCCACGAGACGATGCCGGCCCCGGCGAGGGCACCGCCGATCGTCTGCCCCGGAGTGAACGGCACCGGTGTGCCGTCGAACTCGATGCCGGTGGCGGGTTCGATGTCGTCTGTGCGCGTGCGGGTCATGCGGCGACGAGTCCTTCGAGTCGTTCGGGCGGAAGGGAGTCAGGTCGAGGTCGGTCGGCTGCGATCGCAGGGCCTGCGAGAGCAGCTTGCCGGTGCCGACCGAGAGGCCGACGCCCGCGCCCTCGTGCCCGGCGGCGTGCCAGAGCCCTGGCAGTCGAGCATCCTCTCCGATCGCCGGAAGGTGATCGGGGCAGTACGGGCGGAACCCCGAGTACGCGCGCTGCACCCCCACGTCGCGCAGGGCCGGGAACAGCCCCAGCCCGCTCGCGGCGATGCGCGCGACCGCCTCGGCCGAGAACGATCGGTCGAAGCCGACGCGCTCGCGGCTGGCGCCGAGCAGGATCGTGCCGCTCGGGGTCCCCTCGACGACCGGTGAGACCTGCAGACCGGCATCCGAGCTCGCGACATCTCCGACGTACTCGGCGGCGTAGACCTTGTGGTGCACCGTGATCGGCACCGGCTCGGTGACCAGCACGAAACCGCGTCGAGGCAGGACGGGCAGGTGCACTCCGGCGAGCGCCGCGACCTCGCCGCTCCAGGGACCCGCGCAGTTGACCACGGCACCGGCCGAGATGCGGCCGAGAGACGTGTCGACTCCGACCGCGCGGCCGTGGTCGGTGAGGATGCTGTGGACCGAGGTTCTGGTGTGCAGCTCGGCGCCATGCGCGATCGCGAGCTTCAGCAGGTGATGGGTGGCCAGCAGCGGCTGCACCTGCGCGTCGTCGGGGTAGAACGCGCCGCCGACGAGTGCGGGGTTGATGTACGGCTCGACCTCGCGCAGCCCGGCGTTGCCGTCGATCATCTCGGCACGGATGCCCAGCTCGCGCTGGTGCTCGACGAGTGCGGCCAGCCCCGCCATGCTGCCTGCGCTGCGAAGCACATCCTGCGTATCCGGCGACGAAACGAGACGCCCTTGGATTCGCCCACGACTCGACGTGCTGTCGCCTCTGATTTTTTTTTTCGCATCCTCCCCGCCAGCACGCGCTGTGTGGCGGGAAGGATCTCGCCGAGGCAACAGCGCATTCTGTGCGGAACGTGGAGTTCGAATTCCAAGGGCGGTCTCGTCGTCGCCGGCAGCGCAGGCAGCATGGCGGGGCTGGCCGCACTCGTCGAGCACCAGCGCGAGCTGGGCATCCGTGCCGAGATGATCGACGGCAACGCCGGGCTGCGCGAGGTCGAGCCGTACATCAACCCCGCACTCGTCGGCGGCGCGTTCTACCCCGACGACGCGCAGGTGCAGCCGCTGCTGGCCACCCATCACCTGCTGAAGCTCGCGATCGCGCATGGCGCCGAGCTGCACACCAGAACCTCGGTCCACAGCATCCTCACCGACCACGGCCGCGCGGTCGGAGTCGACACGTCTCTCGGCCGCATCTCGGCCGGTGCCGTGGTCAACTGCGCGGGTCCCTGGAGCGGCGAGGTCGCGGCGCTCGCCGGAGTGCACCTGCCCGTCCTGCCTCGACGCGGTTTCGTGCTGGTCACCGAGCCGGTGCCGATCACGGTGCACCACAAGGTCTACGCCGCCGAGTACGTCGGAGATGTCGCGAGCTCGGATGCCGGTCTGCAGGTCTCACCGGTCGTCGAGGGGACCCCGAGCGGCACGATCCTGCTCGGCGCCAGCCGCGAGCGCGTCGGCTTCGACCGATCGTTCTCGGGCCGAGGCGGTCGCGCGCATCGCCGCGAGCGGGCTGGGGCTGTTCCCGGCCCTGCGCGACGTGGGGGTGCAGCGCGCGTACTCGGGGTTCCGCCCGTACTGCCCCGATCACCTTCCGGCGATCGGAGAGGATGCTCGACTGCCAGGGCTCTGGCACGCCGCCGGGCACGAGGGCGCGGGCGTCGGCCTCTCGGTCGGCACCGGCAAGCTGCTCTCGCAGGCCCTGCGATCGCAGCCGACCGACCTCGACCTGACTCCCTTCCGCCCCGAACGACTCGAAGGACTCGTCGCCGCATGACCCGCACGCGCACAGACGACATCGAACCCGCCACCGGCATCGAGTTCGACGGCACACCGGTGCCGTTCACTCCGGGGCAGACGATCGGCGGTGCCCTCGCCGGGGCCGGCATCGTCTCGTGGCGCACGACCCGCCGCGACCACGCCCCACGCGGACTCTTCTGCGGCATCGGAGTGTGCTTCGACTGCCTCGTGACCGTCGACGGCGTGCGCAGCCAGCGCGCCTGCCTGGTCGAGGCGTGCGCGGGGCAGGTCGTGCAGAGCTCCGACCCCGACGAGCCGCTGTCGCTGTCGGAGCTGTCGTCCGGGGCGTCCGAGCAGTCCGAGGCGTCCGAGTCGACGCAGTCCGCCGGCCCGAGCGCACAGGAGCCTCATGTCTGAGCAGAGCATCCCGGCATCCGATCAGCCTCTCGCCGACGTCGCGGTCGTCGGCGCCGGCCCCGCGGGGCTGAGCGCGGCGGTCGTCGCCGCCGAACACGGCCTGCAGGTCGTGTTGATCGACGCGGGGCGCCAGACCGGCGGACAGTACTGGCGTCACCCCGACGAGCGTCATCGTGACGCCTTCGTCGCGCCCGAGAGCACCGGCCACCACCACTGGAACCACTACACCGACCTGCGCGACCGGCTCGCGGCATCCGTGGCATCAGGTCGCATCCGCCATCTCGCCGGACGCCAGGTGTGGCGCACCGACGGCTTCGACGACAGGGTGGCGCTGCGCACCAGCGCAGTGAGCGGCGCCGACGCTCTGCCCCTCGCCGAGCGCACCACGTGGGCGCGACGGCTCGTGATCGCGACCGGCGCCTACGACCGACAGCTGCCCGTGCCCGGATGGACGCTGCCCGGGGTCATGGCCGCCGGCGGCGTGCAGGCGATGCTCAAGGCCAACCAGGTGCGAGCCGGGCGTCGCGCCGTGGTGGCGGGCACCGGGCCCTTCCTGCTGTCGGTCGCCGCGGGACTCGCCGAGGCCGGGGTCGAGGTGGTCGAGGTCGTCGACGCCAATGCGCTGTCGCGCTGGGCGGCCACTCCGCTGCGTGCGCTGCAGGAGCCGGGCAAGCTGTGGGAGGGCGTGCAGTACGCCACCACCTTCCTGCGTCACCGAGTGCCCCTGCGCACGCGGACTGTCGTCACGGCGGTGCGCGGCACCGGGCGGGCGTCCGAGGTCGAGCTGGCCCGCGTCGACGGCAAGGGGCGCGTGCGTCCCGGCTCGACGCGCACCGTGGCCGCCGACCTCGTCGCCTTCGGCTGGGGCTTCACCCCGCAGCTCGAGCTGGCCGTCGGACTGGGCCTGCGCACCCGCATCGATGTCGACGGATCGCTCGTGATCGACGTCGACGACGACCTGCGCGCATCCGATCCGCTCGTCTTCGCCGCGGGGGAGGTCACCGGCATCGGCGGAGCCATCGCATCGTGCGCCGAGGGCGAGCTCGCGGGATCCGCGGTCGCACAGGATCTCGGCGTCTCGACCGACGCCCGACGGATGGCACGGCATCGCCGGCGTCTGCGTCGGGGGCGGCGCTTCGCGATCGGCATGCACCGAGCCAGCCCCGTTCCCGACGCGTGGAATGAGTGGCTGACCCCCGAGACCCACATCTGCCGCTGCGAAGAGGTGACCGCGGCCGAGGTGACCGACGCGGTCGACGGGCTCCGCGCCGACGACGCCAGAGACGTGCGGGTCACCGCCCGCCCCGGCATGGGGCTCTGCCAGGGGCGGGTGTGCGGATTCGCCCTCTCCAAGCTCGTCGCCACCGGCACCGGAGGCGTCGTCGACGCCCCCGCCCTCGAATCCTTGACCAATCGACAGGTGGGCGTGCCCGTGTCGCTCGGCGACCTCGCCGCGCTCGTGCCGCACCACCCGAACCAGGAGGAGTCATGACCATGCACGACACGTCAGACGACAGCGTCGACCAGATCATCGATCGCGCGGTGCGCGCATCCGAGCAGTGGAAGCGCGCCGGCATCGACGAGCGCAGCCGTGCGCTCGTCGCGGTGGCGGATGCCCTCGACCAGCATGCCGACGAGCTGATCCCGATCGCGCAGCGCGAGACGCATCTGGCCGAGCCGCGACTGCGGGGCGAGCTGCGTCGCACGAGCTTCCAGCTGCGCATGTTCGCCGAGATGCTGCCCGAGGGCCTCTGGCTCGACGCCCGCATCGACCACGCCGACGCCGAGTGGCCGATGGGCGCCCCACGCCCCGATCTGCGCCGTCAGCTCGAGCCCATCGGCGCGACGCTCGTCTTCGCCGCGAGCAACTTCCCCTTCGCGTTCTCCGTCGCAGGGGGAGACACCGCGAGTGCGCTCGCCGCGGGCAACGCCGTGGTGCTCAAGGCGCATCACGGACACCCCGAGCTGTCCGACGCGACGGCTGCCGTCGTGATCGATGCCCTCGCCTCGGCCGGGGCGCCGAAGGCCTCTTCCAGACGATCCACGGCACCGAGGCGGGAGTGCGCGCGCTGCGAGCATCCGGCATCAAGGCCGCGGCGTTCACCGGATCGGTGCGAGGCGGACGCGCCCTGTTCGACATCGCGTCGAGCCGCCCCGAGCCGATTCCCTTCTACGGAGAGCTCGGCAGCACGAACCCCGCGTTCGTGACGCGGCGGGCCGCCGAGAGGGATGCCGCCGGCATCGCCCGCGACTTCGTCGCCTCCGTCACCGGCAGCGCCGGACAGCTCTGCACCAAGCCAGGAGTGCTGTTCGTGCCCGCGGGATCGTCGATCGTCGCGGAGCTCGAGGGCCAGCGGCTCCCGGCCGCATCCGCACTGCTGAACGGTGGGATCGAGAGCGGCTTCCGCGACTCGCTCGCCTCGACCCGGGAGTCGCGGGCGTGCGCACGCTCTCCGCCGGTGCGAGGTCGGAGGCGGATGCGGATGCGGATGCCGGTGCTCCGTCTCCCGTGCTGCTCGAGACGTCGATCGCGACTCTGCGCGACGAGATGCACACGCTCATGAGCGAGATGTTCGGTCCTGCGGCGCTGGTGGTGACCTACGACGACGAGAACGAGCTGCTCGACATCGCCGACAGCCTCGAGGGGCAGCTGACCGCCACGATCATCGGCGAAGACGACGACGAGATCGCCGTCGACCTTCTTCCCAAGCTGTCGGAGCGGGCGGGACGCGTGCTCTGGAACCAGTGGCCCACCGGAGTGTCGGTGACCTGGGCGCAGCAGCACGGCGGCCCGTACCCGGCGACGACAGCCGTCGGCTCGACCTCGGTGGGAATGGCGGCGATCACCCGGTTCCTGCGGCCCGTTGCCTACCAGAACGTTCCCGAGAGCCTGCTGCCGGATGCCCTCAAAGAGGCGAACCCTCTCGGCATCGCGCGCCGGGTCGATGGCATCCTCATCCAGCCCTGATGCACGGAGCGGGGGCCGATCTCAGGTCGGCCCCCGCTCCGCATCCCTGCGTTCCTGGCCCTGCACCGCTTGTGCCCACGGTGGGTGGTCACTTTCGCATCGCTGGCGCCCGTTTCGGGTGCGTTTGTGACCCCGCACCCCGCCCGTGCCCGGTTTCGGGTGCGTCTTTGACCCCGCCCGCGCTCGGGCCCGGCCACGCCCCCGGCCGGGCTGCTCAGCGCCCCGACGTCGGCATCCACACCCGCATTGCCGTGCCGCCGTCGAACTCCGCGAACGGCCGCAGCTCGACCACGATCTCGTCGGATGTTGCGCGGTCGACCCCGCGTGCATACAGCGCCTGCGCACCGCCGGTTCGCACCCGGTGCGCCGCGACGGTGATCCGCGGTCCGAGAAGGCCACCCGCAGCGCCTCCCGTCCGCGCGACAGGCCTGGCGGCCAGAGCGTCCGCGTCGACCATCAGATCATCGGCGTCACCGACCGCGCAGTAGACGACCGGTCCGCGTCGGACGGCGACGGTTCCCCGCACGGCGTCGATGAGCGGATGCGGGTGGATGACGTCGACTTCCACCGGCAGCCGCAGCTCGATCTCGGCGCCGTCGACGAGCGCGTCGTCGATCAGGATCCACCCGTCGTCGACGACCGCATCCACGGTCTCGCCGTCGCGGAGCAGCGTGACCGTGCGGCCTGACACCCATTCCGGCACGCGAAGGGCCAGTCGTCGACGCCCCGCGGCGGCGTCTCCACTCACGGACCGATGCGGATGCTGCCCTCAGCCGGGTATGCGGTGTCGATCGTGACCGATGCGCCGTGCGCCTGCACGGTTGCCGAAGCGTAGAGAACGAGGTCGAGGCCGTCCGGGCGCTCCGCCGCGACGTGGTGCTCGAGGGCTGCGAACGTGCGCATGAGGTTCGGCGGGCAGCACGCGCAGCTGAACCAGCGTCGTCGCCCGGCGGGTTCCGCTCCGCCGTAGGGTCGTTCGTCGCGCACCTGCAGCGGATTGACGTAGGTGAACGAGTCTCCGCGGGTCGAGATGCCTGCGGCGACGACGTTGTAGAGGGCGGTCTCGGCGACATCCATGCATGCGGCGTCGCCGGTCGCGAGGTACATGCGCCAGGCCCAGCCGAAGAGGCGACTCCCGCGCAGGTCTCGGCGTACGCGCGGTCGGGCGGCAGCTTCGAACGCCTCGCCGAACGCCTCGTCCTCGTGGCGGGCGCCGGTGCCCCCGTGAGGTACATGCGGCGCGAGATCAGGTCGTCCCACTGGGTGCGCATCGCATCGAGCATCGTGGGGTCGCCGGTCTCGAGGTACAGGTCGGTGATGCCCTGGTTCAGGTAGAGGGCGCGCACCGCATGGCCGCGCATCTTCGTGGCCTCCAGGCGGGCTGCTCGTCCTGGTAGTACTCCGCGCCGAAGATCACTCCGCCGAGGAATCCCGCGCCGCGTCGGCGCACGAACGCGTCGGCGAGCGCGAGAGGCGCGTCGGCTCCGGTCGTGCGGTGCAGCTCGACGAGCGCGGCCTCGATGAGCGGATGCCCGCAGTACTCGACCGCGTCGTCGGCGCCGAGCCGAGCGATGGCGTGTTCGACGAACCGCTCGGCGACCCGCAGCAGGCGGTCATCGCCGATCGCGCGGTGCGCACCGACGGCGG